>NZ_JBJPHU010000007.1:0-127412 GCF_052939515.1 Phormidesmis sp. 146-33 | reverse complement strand
TTGCTCAGTCAAGCGAAATCTAAAAAAGATGAAAAAGCACCTTGAAAGGGCTGGGATCAAACCTACAACCAGAACGATGAATTTCGTCGAATTCGCGTTAATTGAGAGTCTTTATGTTGGATTGCTTAGATCCAAATCTTTGAGCGTAGGGACTCCTTTAAGAAAAGATCCCGTTAGCAGTAGTTTGGTTTGAGTGTCGAGGTTGCCTGTTGGCTCAATGCCCATTGTTTTCTGAAAGTCTTGTAGGGCTGATTTGAACGTTTGCGATGAGTAACCGAGTCGCTTTAGATAGTCGATTGCTTGAGTCGTCGTGATAGACAAATCTTCGTTTCTGCGAAAAATCGGGACGTATTGCTCTCGCCAAATTTTGGCAAACTGAGTGCGATCAAGGACAAAAATTTTGCCGCTGGCTGGGTCACCGATCGCTGCCTGGTTTTGGTTCATTGAGAGAAGCGCGATCGCATGGGGGAGCTTTCTTCTGCCGTCGATTAACCACACGCCCAGGACACCGGGACGGTTGATTTGACGCATCTGCTCCCAGGTTGGGGCAAGCTCAACGCCATCCATTCTAAAGTGACGAGCAGCCACGATTAACTGCGGCATGGTTGTTCCCATTTGGCTGGTTCTGGCTTGCTCGGCCACACTGACTTCGGTCGCTTCTGGAATGCCCCACCGATGCAGAATGGTAGCGAGAGCGGCGGGGGCACAGCTACTCATGGAGGTTTGTCGAAAGACTCCGTTGGGCTGCAAGTTGTTGGACAGGTCAGTGTAGATGGGGGCGAGAAAGTAAGCTTCGGTGGCGGTAAATCCGGTGATACCAATTAAACCGAGTAACAGAATGGCGAATACTTGCTTTCGGGCGCTTGACCAGACGATCGCAAAGGCAACTCCACAAAATCCTAATAAAATCACGCGCATCGCTGTCCAGGTGACTTGCATTCCATAGACGCGCCAGGTGAGTGGAAAGACTTGCATCTGAGGAATGTTTAGCGCCAGCAAAATCAAGCCGACGTAGAGACCCAGAAAGAGCAGGGCGGTAGCTTCGCTTCCCATAGGGTTCGTATTCTTGCCACGAAATAAATCATTCGCCGTGGAGCCTTGACGCAGCAGCACTCGCCCGACTTTCATTCCCCACCGAAAACAGAGTGCGCCTAATAAAAGGGTGGCGATCGCCTCGATTATCATCCAATCTTTCCTGATGTAACGTGAATTCGATAGAGTTTTTTCGCTTCATCATTTAACGCTTCTGCCCCCCAACCCCCCAAATCTGGGGGACTTTCGGAGAGGATTTCTTGCTCAAAGTCCCTCACTCGTGGGGGATTTAGGGGGCTGCCTGGAGCGATCGCCTCGATTATCATCCAATCTTTCCTAATGTACTCGTGCCGCTAGTCTACCCATTGCAGTGATGAGTCTGGAAAGCGGCTGTGTTCTCCTGATCCAAACTGTAGATTTTGGGAAGTCACGGTAACTCTCTCCAGGGTGTAGGACTTGAGTGAGCCACTGAAGTGAGTAACTTAATTTATTGTGAGAAGAACTGTACGTCTTCATAAAGCAATTCTGTTTGACCTTTCCAAGCAATACTTTCTAAGCTCAGGATGTCACCCTTTGTATAGGGCGTATAGAGCCACATCCGACCTTCACCGCGACGATAACATTCAACGCTGACTTTTTCGGAGTCTACTAGCACATATTCCTGTAATGTCGATAGGTTGCGATAGGCTGTGAACTTGTCGCCCCGATCTTTGGACTCTGTGCTGGGCGTGAGAATTTCGACAATTAGCTTGGGGTACTGGATTAATTTGTGGGCAGTGAGGTCACGAGGGTCGCAACTGACGATCAGATCTGGGTAGTAATAAAGACCGGATGCGTTAACTTGAACTTTGACATCTGCCATGTTGATCCGACAGCCTCTAGCCCGAACCTGTGATCGCACGAGTGTCAGAAAATTAATCGCAATGTCGTTGTGAGGGAGGGTGCCACCTGTCATGGCGAGAACTTCACCGTCAACATATTCGTAGCGTATTTCTTGGCGAGGTTCCCATTCAAGGTATTCCTCGATCGACATCTTTTGAGGTTGAGGTGTGGCAATCATCGCAAAGTCCTCTACTTGCTCTCATTATCGCGTTTGAAAGTATGAATAGAGCGATCGCGCTTTGAATTCGGGATTTGCAGGTTGACATGAGAACGATCGCACTTCAAACAGGAACGAACACGTAGTGAAGCGAAGCTACCGCACTTGGGATGAGAACGATCGCACCTTGGATGAGAACGATCGCACTTGGAATGAGAACGATCGCACCTTGGATGAGAAATTGTTGAGGATAGGTTAAGAAAAGCGGGGTTCGCAAAAGCACAGGTCATAGTTTAGACAGCATTACTGATACCCGTGAAAGAATGCTTTGGGACAGTTGTCAATTGTCCTTCTGCGCTGACTCTCCATTTGCCTCTTCACCTATGTTTCGCTTCCAACCTTTGCAGAAACCACCCACTCTTTACAGCTTCCTGTTCGTAGCTTGTTTGACGTTTATCTTGCTGATTGCTTCTTCCTGGGTTGATGCTCAGGAACTTCTAAAGCCAAAACTACAAGATTGGAAGTTAAACGGTATTCTGGCGGCTCTGGATGACAGCTATCTGGATGTCAAGCAAAAGGCTTTTGAAAAATTAGTTGAATTTGATTTAAAGGATCTGAAGGTACTTCCTAAACAGCTAGAGAGAATAGTACAAAAAGCAAACGTGCTCATAAAAGATAGCAAGGCAACACCCAATTCTCGTATCAGTGCAGCCAAGGCATTAGGAACTTTGGGTAGAGATGATATCAGAACGGTACAATTTTTGACGAACTTAGCGAAGAGTAGCAAGGCAAACTCCTACCTCCGCTTTGATGCAGTAGATGCATTGGGCACTCTAGGCAAAATTGATGACGTAGTGCGACTCATGAGAGAGTTAGCAAACGACAGCAAGGCAGACCTCTATCTCCGCTTGAGCGCGGTTGAAACACTGGCAAAGCAAGGCAAAATCGAAAGGGGCGCAGTACAGTTTTTGACAAGTTTAGTTAATGACAGCAATACAAATCCTGTCCTCCGCTTCAATGCAGCTGAAACATTGATCAGGCAGGGCAAAGCTGATGAGAGCGTGATGTCATTTCTAACGACTGTATTCAACGACAGCAGGGCAAACCCCTATCTTCGTACTAGAGCAGCTAATGCATTAGCAAAGCTAAACAAAGCCAATAGGAGTGTAGTGCCATCCTTGACAGCTTTAGCCAACGACATCAAAGCAGACCCCACTCTTCGCATCAGTGCAGCTTATGCATTGGGATCTTCAGGCAAAACCGATGAGAGAATACTGATATTTCTGACGACTTTGGTTGATGACAGCAAAGCAAATACCATTCTTCGTATGAGTGGGGTTGAGGCTTTAGAGACTCTCGGCAGAGTTGATGAGAGAGTAGTGAAGCCGCTGACGACTTTGGTGATTGATGGCAAAGCAGACATTAGTCTACGTCTCAGAGCAGCGAACGCTTTGAGTCGATTAGGTAAAGCGGATGAAGGTGTGGTTGCATTTCTAACAAGCTTACTCAATGCCAATACTGACCATTCTGAGTTTCGCACCAGTGCAGTCAAGATGTTAGGGACTCTAAAACAATTAGGTTTAGCTGAAGTGTTTGTTCTAATCAACCTTACCTATGATGCTAGTTTCTATAATTTTGCCGAGCCGCGCTTTGAGGCATACTTTTACAGTGGTGGCGATCGCAGCACACAAACCTTGCTCAAATGGATTGGTCGCCCTAACCCCGCAGGCATTCCCACTCAACTCACCCATACTGAAGCTAGAAAGACCCTAGAAATCTTCCAAGCTGCATGGGAACCAAGTCAGAACTTTGTCAGAATTCGAGGGGATCTGGCAAGAGCGATCGCCAAAGTCACCAGCCTCGGCAAATGGCAAAAAGCTGACGGGGCGTTGCTCGCCCAACATTACCAAAATCTCAAAGACACTCAACCTGAAAGCGCCCGTGTGGTCAAAGGCGCGATCGACTCCCTTCGTTAAGCAATGTTTTCACAACAGCGTTAAGTGAATAGCTGCATTTGATTTGACGGGCCTAGCTCAACACTGACCGCATCGAAACGATCGTCTCCAGGACGATAAGACAGCACCTCTAACCCGATCGGCTCCCCGCTCATTCCATCCTTGAGCAAAATCACGCCATCCCCCAGTTCTGTAGCAATTTGATTTTTTCTGGGAGCCTGCCAAAACACACTCAACAATTCAGTCTCAGGTTCGTAAAACACCTTTATTTGAGCCATACAGTCTCACCTTCCTTGATCGCATCAGTCTGATATGCCGTGATGAGAAACCCATCTCCATTTAACCGCCTCGCCACCGCAACCACCCACCTTTCTGCTCGACGAACCCGATAAAACAGCAGCACTTCTGCATCTCTCTGGCTACGCCTAACCTCATCGGGCGAGGCAAGAGCAAACTGAACTAACTCTTCTAATTCCTCAAGATCAGGATGCTTGGTGATTAAACGCTGCCAGTACTCCTCTGATGTTCTGACTGTGAATCCGAGTGGCGTGAGGATTTCAAACTTCATCGTAACAAAAACGAAAATTTGGTCTAACAGCCTGAGTCACGATCGCCATCACTTCAACCTTACCTCGCATTGCCAGGACAAAAGAACCGATCGCCATTCGATCCCACCTCCCGTCTCGTAAGCGTCACCCAACTGCGGCATAATGAGAAAGTTTTCACGATTTGTCAGAAAACTTGGTCAAGCTAAGGCGCTCAGGACTGACGATCGTTAGACTTAAATTCATCAGTCTCATTTCATCCCTCATCCTTCATCCCTCCCTATGCGTACCTACTACTGCGGCGATCTTCGCGCCACCCACATTGGAGAAACCGTTACCCTTTATGGTTGGGTCGATCGTCGTCGTGATCATGGGTATGTGATCTTTGTGGATCTGCGCGATCGCTCAGGCACCGTGCAAATTGTCAGCGATCCCGAACGCACACCCGGATCTCACCAACAGGCAGGCGATCTGCGAAACGAGTATGTGATCAAAATTGTCGGTCGCGTCACCAAGCGTCCGGATGAATCGCTGAATCCCAAACTTTCTACAGGCGAAATTGAAATTTACGCTGACGAAATCGAAATTCTCAACGCCGTTCGCAAACAGTTGCCCTTCCAGGTTTCTGCGGCAGATACCGAAACTGTGCGGGAAGAATTGCGGCTAAAGTATCGCTACCTGGATCTGCGTCGAGAGCGGATGAGCAAAAATCTGATGCTGCGCCACAAACTTATCCAGACGATGCGGCGCTATCTCGAAGATCAGGAAGGCTTTATCGAAGTCGAAACTCCGATTTTGACGCGATCGACCCCCGAAGGTGCCAGAGACTATCTCGTGCCGTCGCGGGTCAATCCGAGTGAATGGTATGCGCTGCCTCAGTCGCCTCAGTTGTTTAAGCAGCTTCTCATGGTGTCGGGGTTCGATCGCTACTATCAGATTGCTCGATGCTTTCGAGATGAGGATTTGAGAGCAGAACGTCAGCCCGAATTCACTCAGTTGGATATGGAAATGAGCTTCATGTCCCAGGAAGAAATCCTCAACCTGAATGAAGGCTTAATTTGTCACATTCTCAAAACCCTGAAAGGAGTCGAGCTTCCGCGTCCCTTTCCTCGTTTGACTTATGCAGATGCGATGTCTCGCTACGGCAGCGACAAACCCGACACCCGCTTTGACTTAGAACTGGTGGAAGTCTCCGATATTGTCAAAGATTCTGGCTTCAAAGTCTTTTCAGATACCGTTGCTAAAGGCGGCATGGTGAAAATTTTGCCCATTCCCAACGGCAACGATGCAATCTCGAATGTGCGAATCAAGCCCGGTGGCGATCTGTTTAAAGAAGCCGCCGACATGGGCGCAAAAGGGCTGGCCTACATTCGAGTTCGAGATGACGGCGAAATTGACACGATCGGAGCCATCAAAGACAACCTCACCGATGCCCAAAAACAAGAGCTTCTGACCCGCACAGGCGCAAAACCTGGACACCTATTATTGTTTGGTGCAGGAGACGCGGCCACGGTGAATAAAACCCTCGATCGCTTGCGTCAATGTCTCGGTAAAGAACTCGGACTGATCGATCCCGACAAGCTCAACCTGCTCTGGGTGACAGACTTCCCCATGTTTGAGTGGAACGCCGACGAGAAACGACTAGAGGCCCTGCACCACCCCTTCACCGCTCCCAATCCTGAAGACTTGGCTGACCTGAAAACGGCTCGTGCCCTGGCCTACGATCTGGTTTACAACGGGCTAGAAGCAGGCGGCGGCAGTGTGCGGATTTACCAGCCCGATTTGCAGGCACAAGTGTTTGCAGCGATCGGACTTTCGGAAGCCGAGGCCCAAAACAAGTTTGGTTTCCTGCTCGAAGCGTTTGAGTACGGCACGCCTCCCCACGGCGGCATTGCGTATGGACTCGATCGCTGGGTGATGTTGCTTTCTGGCGAAGAATCGATTCGTGACGTGATCGCCTTCCCCAAAACGCAGCAAGCTCGTTGTCTGCTCACCAGTGCGCCCTCCAGCGTCGATGACAAGCAGCTTAAAGAACTCCACGTCGCCTCCACCCACAAACCCAAACCTGCACCATCCGATAAGTAAGGATAAAAGAAAAAACTCCTTTGAGCTTTGAGAGCGACTTAAGGCTTGATATCTGGTAATTGCTCAACCCGGTTCAAATAGAGAAGGATTGGCAGAGAGGGCTTTCTGAATCGATTCAAAAGCCGATAAGCCCTGCCGTTTGCCTGTATTGACGACGGAATGCGAAACACGACGCTCATCGGTAAGGCTTGCTCACTAGAGCGATTGGTCGGTGGAATCGTGGCATCTTCGAGAAACAGAAATCAGTGGTCTTGACGCTTGTCGTAGCGTTTCTGTAATCGGATGCCATCCTTTTGCTTCGGTTCGAGGGCTAAGGCTTTCTGCAAGCGACTCAAAATCGACTCGACTGGTGCGTCTAATCGCGTCTTGACGCAGCGCAAACAGTTGGGCAAGCCCGCCCTCTGAAATGCTCAGTCCAAACACTTGGGCAAACATCTGCGACAAGCGTGGGTAGCTCAGGGCATGACTGTAGCGCCAGTAAATAGCCACACTCTCAAGGCTGCGTCCAGAGGAAAGAGGCATCTTTTGCCTCGCTTGACAGTTCTTTGAGATTGGGCAGGTTGTCCATTTCTTTACCCTACTCAAATCTCTCCATCCGTCAAGGGGGTTGAGCAATTACGAAAGTTCTTGCCTGCTTCCAATCCACAGCAATCTCCCCTCAGATGAGATCCGATCTCAGACTCTGCTGAATAAATGTCTTCGGGTGCGGCATCCCCAAGGTAAATATCGTCTTGATCAACGACATCAATAATTAGCAAGCTGATTCCTCCAAGTTTTACCCATCGCTCACACCCTTGACCAAGTTGTGCATCACTATAAGTCATTCTGATTCGCACTCGTTCTAAGCAACTGTGAGAATCGTGAATCAAGTTGATTCGTCAAGGTTTTACGATCGCCATATTCCACAATTTTTCCCTGCTCTAGAATTAGAATCTGATCGACTCGTTGTAAAGTCTGCAAACGATGAGCAATGATCATTCCTGTTCGCTTTGCAAGCAGCCTATCAATTGCTCCTTCAATTAATTGTTCGGTTTGTGGATCTAACCGAGAAGAAGCTTCATCCAGAATCGCCAAGCTAGGATTTTTCAAAAAGACGCGCACCAATGCAAGTAACTGTGCCTGTCCAGCGGATAGACCATTGCTATCTGCTCCCAATTGAGTATCAAGCCCATTGGGAAGCGATCGCAGCCATTGTGCTAATCCTAGCTCCTCCAGTGTTTCTAAGATGGAAGTCTCTGGAATGCGATCGTTAAAAAAGGTGAGATTATCGCGCACACTGGCTTGAAATAGCTGGACATCTTGCGTTACTAGCCCAACTCGCGATCGCAAGTCTGACAGTGAAAGATCTGCGATCGCACAGTTCCCTAAGCGAATTTCACCCGCTTGAATTTCATAGAGCCGTAGTAGTAAACGAGCGATCGTACTTTTGCCGCTGCCTGTGTGTCCTAGTATTCCAAGTGTTTGACCTGCTGGAAGGTAAAATGATAGATTGTGCAGTGTCCAGTTCTTAGGCTCATATTGAAAGTACACTTGCTCAAAAGAAACAGCACAAGCACCAGAATGTAAAACGGCTTGTCCTTGATCGCTTAACGCTGATTGTGTGTTTCGTAGCTCATAAATGCGTTGAATACTCGCTTCTACTTGTTGCAGTTGTTCGAGTTCTTCTCGAATTCGCTCGATCGGCTGTGCTAAAAGGTTCGTGTAGTGAAAGATGAGATAAGCAGTCCCAATCGTAATCGCATTTTTAGACCAGAGATAGGCACAGAGGAAGAGCGCGATCGCATTTCCAATCGTGAACAATCCCACACTGGTAAACCACAGAATAGTACTGGCAAACCTGGCTTTTTGGTAAACCGGAAGCCAACGTTGCAGCAATTTATAAAAGCGAATCATGACATAGCTGGTTGAGCCATTTGCTCGAAGATCTTCTCGTCCAGCGATGTGTTCGCCGATTGTTCCATAGTACTCAGCACTGATCTGGCGATACTCTGCCCAAGGTGCGATTGCCATTGCTCTTTGTGCAACTAACACAGTTAGGGCAATGATAGCAAAAGCAGTTAAGCTGACTCCTGCTAAAGAGTTCTCGAAACAGAGAGCAATTAGAATTCCGAAAAGAAGAACGCCATTTCCTAATATGTGAATGATTAACTCAGAGAAAAATTTAGACAGTAAATTGACATCACCATCAATTTTTTCTAATAACTCGCCAGGTGTATGAGCTTTATGAAAGCTTAGGTCTAAGCGTAAACAATGAGATGCCAGATCAACGCGAAGGGCATTAGTCGCAGTCCAGGCAACAATTTCGCTCAGGTAAGTTGCAGTGATCGTAGCTGCTTGAGTTAGAAGCGCAATCGTAATAAACGCGATCGTTGCGGTAAGTAAGGCTTGCTGTGAGCCACCCTGAACGGCTGTATCAATGAAGTATCCTAAGATTTGCGGATTGATAATCTGGAGCGCGATGCTGGTAAGAAGTGCGATCGTTAATGCCAAAACGGGCTTCCATTGAGGCTTGAGATAGTCAGCGAGCAGCAGTTTGTATTGTTGAAGGGAGTTCTGCATCGTCGCACTAATCTCAAGAGCCAAAAAAGATTACAGCATAGTTTACCGTGGAGCGATTTGATAGAGAAGATGATTTTGGCGGCTATCGGGAGTTTTTTGGCTCCTAAACGGATTTTTTGCTGAAAATTTTGCACGGGTAAGGAAATAATCTATTGATATTAATTCTCAGTTGTGGTAGGGTGCCTTGACTATCTCCTTTAGCAAACCATTCCGATATGACAAGTGTACTGTCTGACGAAACTTGTGAGGACTTTTGGCAGGTGAGCCGTCAACAGGCACGACAAGTTGACCCAGAAGATAAGAGCGATCGTATAGCTGAATGTCCGCAAATGTTAGGCAAAGGGTATAAGCGAGACATTGAGTTACGAAATGGCATTGACTTAACCTTTCATCATTACCAACTTAAAGATGATTTGATTGTTGCTTGCATACCACCCGGAGACATCGGCTGTCTGGAATGGATGTTTACTCTTTCATCAGGGCTTCAACTTCCGAATGGAGTACAACTCAATCAAGGTCAGCATCTCCTCGCGGGTTCAATTTCACCGGGAGGGCAATTTCAAGGACTATCCCGCACAACGACGATAGAAGTTGATATCCATCTAGAACTAGAGCAATTTCGGACTCTCATCGGTGATCAAATAGAGAGTTTACCGCCTGAAATCCAGCAAATGCTAGACGGAGATGAAGCAATTCCCTTTTCACCTGTTCACACGATTACACCCGCGATGCAACTTGCCCTCCAGCAAATGCTAGGTTGTCCCTATCAAGGCATGGTCAAGCAGATGTATCTGGAGAGTAAATCGATCGAAGTTTTAGCATTGTGGATCGATCAAGCTTGTTCGAGTGATGCCTCAATTGCGCGATCGACTGTTCCACGAAGTAAAGATATCGATCAGATTCATCATGCAAAAGAAATTCTGTTGCAACAGTTGGACAATCCCCCATCGTTGCTGGCTTTAGCACGACAAGTCGGACTGAATGACTGTTCGCTAAAACGTGGATTTAAACAAGTTTTTGGTACAACTATATTTGGCTATCTGCATCAGCACCGAATGGAACAAGCGCGATCGCTGCTTCTCGATCGTCAATGGAGCGTGACAGAAGTGGCTCGTAAAGTGGGTTACAGAAATCTTTGTGCTTTTAGTACTGCCTTTCGCAAAACCTTCGGAGTGAGTCCAAAAACACTGCAACATCAAAAAAGTTCCGTTTGAGCAAACAAAAATTCCGTTTCGGCAAAGTAGCAGACTGTTGATTCATCGTAATATTCAAAACATTGCAGTTGAGAAGATTTCCTAATTGATGGAATGAAAAGCTTCTCAAGATTTGGTGTAGAGGATGGGGAGATGGATCAAACATTTGCGCTCTGGTTTTTAGGCTTGACATCAGTACTCACGACTCAAGCAAGTTGGGCAGCAGAAATTCAAAATAATTCTCAAGTGTCTGGGATTCGCGCCCTTGGTTCCCTTGGAAGCTTGCGGAGCGATCGACCTGCTACCAGCCTGAAGGAGTGGATGGCACAAATCGAGGCAGAGACGATCAAAGTAACAGAAGTGAGGGTCGATCGAACTGCTACAGGGTTAGAAATTACGCTAACTACGGCTGATGGTAAGCCTTTAGCGATCGACACTACCCAATTCCGCACCGAAGGCAACAGCCTAATCGCAGACATCCCTAACGCTGTTCTGGCATTGCCCGATGCACCAGCATTCAGAGCAGAAAATCCGTCTGAAGGAATCTCGGCTGTTCAGGTTGTGCAGCAGGATGCAAGCCGCATTCGAGTTAGTGTTATCGGAAATAATGCCCTACCACAACAAGAAGTAACGTTGAGAGCGGGAAATGCTGCCTATAGTCTTAACCCGGAGCAGGAAGAGCCAGATGAAGAGATTGTCGTGACGGGGGAAGGTCAGCGGGGGTATCGCGTACCTAGTGCAACAACTGGAAGCAGAACCGATACACCGATTCGGGATTTGCCATTCTCGGTGCAAGTTGTTCCGCAAGAACTGATTCAAGATCGACAGGTGCAAGGTGTGAGTGAAGCACTTCGGACTGTCTCTGGAGTCACCGCAGGCGAATCCTCGCAATCTGCATTTGAAAGTTTCACAATTCGAGGATTTTCAACCGGGTTCGCAGGTGGCAATATTTTCCGAAATGGTTTACGGGATGGAACGAATATTACTAATCGGATCGCTGTGCCCAACATTGAACGGATTGAGGTGCTAAAAGGCCCAGCAGGTGCGCTATTTAGCCAAGGCGCTCCAGGTGGCACGATCAATGTTGTGACTAAAAAACCGTTATCGATTCCTCGCTACAATGTTGAAGGATCGATCGGGAATTTCGATACCTATGGGGGTTCGCTAGATTTCACGGGTTCTCTGAATGATTCTAGAACGTTGCTCTATCGTTTCACAGCCGGGGCTTCGACGACTGGAACATTTATTGATTTCTTCGATCGACGAAACTATCTGATTGCTCCCGTTCTATCCTGGCAAATTAGCCCAGCGACAAAGTTGACCTTTGAAGGTGAATACACTGTTTCTCAGCAACCGAATGCACGCGGCTTGCCTGCAAGAGGAACAGTACTGCCAAACATTAATGGCAAGCTACCTCGGAATCGATTTATTGGTGAACCTGACGACGAGTTGGATAAAAACAACCGCTCTTCGGTGCGTTTAGGCTATGCGCTAGAACATCGTTTGAGTGACAATTGGCAGTTACAAAATGCGTTTCGAGTAACTTTCTTGAGAACGCCTCAGAACTCTTTATTTCCATCGGCTCTTTTAGATGACGATCGCACTTTAGAGCGGGGATTGTTTAGCACAAAAGATCAGTCTCAAGATAACTATGCTTTTGATACGAATGTTGTTGGAAGCTTTAGGACAGGAAGCATTGCTCACAAATTACTGTTTGGTTTTGATTTTAATCGAGATGTCTACGCAGCTAGTAATCGACAGTTTGCGCTAGCTCCGATCGATATTTTTAATCCGGTGTATGGACAGCCTAGAGGAGAGCTGCTTGGAGAATTTCCGAGAGAGCCATTTATCACAAATGCGTTTGGAGTTTACTTGCAAAATCAGATTGATTTACTGCCAAACTTGAAATTATTACTCGGTGGGCGATTCGACATTGTGAGCCAGAAGATCGAGCTTGCAAGCGGTTCTGAGTCTTCTCAGCAGAATGAAGTCTTTAGTCCAAGAGTTGGCTTAGTGTATCAACCGACAAATTCGCTCTCATTATATGCAAGTTACAGTCGCTCTTTTCTGCAAAGTGTGGGAACTGCATTTGATCGAAGTCTTTTTCAGCCAGAGCGGGGAACTCAGTATGAGGTGGGACTAAAAGCAGACTGGCTCGATCGCAGATTATCGACAACCTTAGCCTTTTATGAAATTACTCGCTCGAATGTTTTAACGACTGATCCTGCAAACCCAAATTTTTCAATTCAAACCGGAGAGCAAAGAAGTCGTGGGATTGAACTGGATATTGCAGGCGAAATTCTACCAGGATGGAAGATTGCGGCGGCTTATGCTTATACGGATGCTCAAATTACGGCGGATAATACGATCGCCGTCGGAAACCGTCTCAACAATGTCCCAGAACACGCGGTCAGTTTGTGGACAACTTATGAAATTCAAACAGGTTCTCTCAAAGGATTGGGGGTTGGTCTTGGCATCTTTTATGTCGGTCAGCGTCAAGGCGATTTAGATAACTCTTTTGAAGTTCCCAGCTACACTCGCACAGATGCTTCGCTGTTCTACCGTCGGGATAACTATCGAATTGGCTTGAACATTGAGAATTTGTTCGACATCAGCTATTTTGAAACAGCAGAAAGTCCACTGCGCGTTTACTATGGCGCTCCGTTTACAATCAGGGGGACAGTTTCTTGGACGTTCTAATCTCTCACGCCTGGTGGCGGCATCTTTCATTGTTCCTCATGGGAGTGTTGCTTGTGGGGTTGTTTCAAACTCATGCGATCGGCGTGCAAGCTCAAACAGTATCAGACTGTCGCATTGTTCAGCATGAACTCGGAGAAAGCTGCATTCCTCACCATCCGAAACGAGTGATTGTGATGGATCAAGAGAGTTTAGAGATTTTGGTAGCGCTGGGGATACAGCCGATCGCATCTACAATTCCGAATCGTGTGGCAAGCAAAATATCATTGGTACAGAATCAAGTCGGTGCGATCGCGGATTTAGGCAAAGAAGGGCAACCCAACCTAGAAAAAATCGTTCAGTTGCATCCTGATTTGATTCTAGGAGTGTTTATCACACCTCACATCTATTCTTTGCTTTCTCAGATTGCGCCAACTGTGTCGATCAAGTACTCGCAAACAGGTTGGAAGCAAACGCTTCGGAAAGCTGCGGATGCTGTTGACAGAAGGTTTGAAGCGGAAAAACGACTGCGTGACTATCAGCAGAGAATTGAGATGATGAAATCAAAATTTGCTTTAAAGGCTGGGGATCTCAAGATTTGCATAATGCGATTCTACACAGATCTGCAACTCACGCAATTTTTGAATCAAAACTCATTTGCCGTTAGCGTTTTAGATGATACTAAGGTATTCACTATTCCTGCGATTCAGCGGCAGATTCAGCAGATACCGAACTCAGAGTATGGCTACGTCAATGTCAGTTTAGAGAAAATAGATTTGCTAGAGGCAGATGCAATTTTTGTTGCGCTTGATCCAGGTGCTGAAAAGAACTTCCAGATTTATCAAAATAGTTCATTGTGGCAAACACTCAATGCAGTAAAAGCGAGACGAGTTTACACGGTTGATTCTGGCTATTGGATTTTTGGCAGTGTGCTTTCAGCAAACGAAATTCTCAATGATCTGGTGAAACATTTAGCCGATAGAAAAGCTTAATCGAGCGATGATTTGTTTCAGTATCTAGTTGATCCAACCATTCGAGCGACTTCATGACCCGACTTACTTTTGCTTAGACGAGATCGAATGCGTACTTTTATTATTCTCTGGTTTGGTCAGCTTGTTTCAACGATCGGCACTTACATGAGCGGATTTGCTCTCGAACTTTGGACATGGGAGACGACGGGTTCTGCAACCTCGTTAGCACTAGTTGGCTTCTTTTTTCAAGTTCCTCGAATTGCGATTAGTTTAGTGTCTGGTGTGATTGTCGATCGCTTTAACCGCAAACGCTTGATGGTCTTGGGCGATACGATCGCGGCTCTTTCCAGCTTGCTATTGTTATTTCTATATTTGACTCACAATCTGCAAATCTGGCACTTATATCTAACGACTGCGGTTACTAGCGTTTTTAGCCAGCTTCAAGAGCTTTCTTACGCTGCTTCAATTAGCTCACTTGTTCCTCAGCAACACTACACCCGTGCTAGTAGTATGGGATCAGCATTACATTATGGCTCGTTGATTTTAGCACCAGCATTCGCAGCGAGTCTTTATCCGATCATTGGAGTGGGAGGCATTTTAGGAATTGATAGCTTGACTTTTCTTGTCGCGATCGCAACACTCCTTACTCGGAGAATTCCTCAACCCGAAATGCCTGAACAGTCGGCTAGGTTCAATTTCCGACGAGATCTGATGTTTGGCTTTCACTTCCTTCTCGCCCATGCTCCTCTACGCAACCTGCTAGTTTTAATACTTCCCTTCTGGTTTGTGCATGATCTGGGTGAAACGCTCTACACTCCAATGGTTTTGGCAAGAACAAACGGAAGTGCCGCAGTCCTGGGGCAGATTGGGACAGCAGCGGGAATTGGTGGCGTGACAGGCGCGATCGTGATTAGCATTTGGGGAGGTTTCAAACAGCCAATTCGAGGAGTATTCAGTGGAATCATTGGCGCAGGGTTGAGCAAAATGACTGTAGGCTTAGGGCGAGTTCCTCAAGTGTGGCTTCCTGCTCAATTCTGCTCTTCGTTTAACTTTCCGTTAATGGATAGCTCCGAAACTGCGATTTGGATGGCAAAAGTTAGCCCCGAAGCCCAAGGAAGAGTGTTTGCGGCAAATTCGTTTTTAGCTCAATGTTTATCAGCGATCGCAGCACTCGTGGCGGGCCCGTTAGGCGATCTCGCAGAGATATCTGCTAAAGCAGATCGCATTGTTGAACCTGCAATGATTTCTTCAACAGGATTGATCAAGTGGATCTTTGGTGCAAGCCCTGGATCAGGCTTTGCTTTGATTTATACAGCTTGTGCATTTAGCATGATCGCGATTGGTCTCTCTGGCTCTTTCTTCTACAAGTCTAAGGAACATACTTAAACAAATCATCGATTACGGCATTTGCAGCGAACAGACCACTTCCAATCCAGTAATCCAGAACTTCATAAACCTTGCCCTGCTGTACTGCATTGAGTTTTGACCAGAGCGGATCGGATAGAAGACGATCGCGTGTTTTGCCAATTTTAGAATCACTTGGAGTCACAACCATAAAGATAATATCGCCATCGGCAGCATCAAATAGCTCATTAGAGATTCTGTATTGAATCGGGCTGAGACCTTTCTGCTGAGTTGCTTCTAGATCTAAATCTTGTGAGACAGGGCGAGCTAAACCTGCATCTTTGAGAATACTGCCATTAAAGCCAACTGTTGTATAAACCGTGATCATCTCTGCATATAGATACACGATCGAGACCTTTGTTGTTTGTAAGCGATCGCCCATTTGAGCTTTGAACTCTTTTAGGCGCTGGTAATAGTCTGCCATTGCTTTCTCAGCTTGCTGCGATCGTCCTAAAGTTGCAGCAATAAAAGCAAATTCATCCTTCCACTCGCCGCTATGGTTAAATTTCGTCAATACTGTTGGTGCAATGTGAGAAGCTTCGCGATAAATGGAAGATAGATAATCAGCCCCTAGAATTAGGTCAGGTTTCAACGCCAAAATTTTTTCTAGATTCGGCTCACCATTACTTCCTACATTCAGGATTGTGCTTGCTTTTTGTTTGAGTTGCGGAGAAGTTAAGTCAACATTGACAGCAGCGATCGGCTGAATGCCTAACGCGATCGCACTTTCTAAACTCATCGCATCTAAAGTCACCACTCGCTGAGGATTGCGAGGAACACAAGTTTTCCCTGCGCTATGTTGAACGATGCGACAGTTAGCGGCTGATTGAATTTGGGAACTGCGATCGACTGTGCAGGCAGCTAGAAGCAAACTGATGAACAGTCCGAAGCAAAACCACACGATGCGATCGCAGAATTTCATCCCTCTGATCTCCTAAAATACAATTGACACTGAACCTGTAACAGTAAAAGGGTCGCCAACATAAACTCCGAAGCGACTTTCATCAGAGCCAGTGAAGTATTTTGTGTTGAACAGGTTGCGGAAGTTGATTGCAGCCCGCCATTTGTCTTGATTGTAGAAGATAGAGGCATCTGTCCGAACATAGCTTGGAATGGTGTAAGTGTTGGACAAATCTCCAAAGCGATCGCCCACAAAGTAAACGCCAATCCCTAAGCCAAATCCTTTTAAGCTGCCACGCTGTACTTCATAAGTTGTCCACAAACTTGCTGAATGCTTGGGAGTGTTATCGAGTCGTTTGTCTTCAAATCCTGATTAATCTTGGCTGACAAAAGCATCAATGTAAGCATAAGAAGCAATGATTTTCCAACCAGGAACAAGCTCACCTGCTAGATCAAATTCAACCCCTCGGCTTCTTTGTTCTCCAGTTTGTACTTGATCGTTAGGATCACTAGAGTTAGGGTCATCGGTTGTCACATTCTTCTTTCGCAAGTCATAGAACGCGAGGGTTGCACTTAAATTTCGAGCTAAATCGGTTTTGATCCCAGCTTCTAGCTGCTGACCTGTTTCAGGCTCAAACGGAGAACCATCCCCATTCCGATTGCTTGCAAAACTTGCCCTGAATGCAGTGGTATAAGAAGCGTAGAGCGAGATTGCTGGAATCGGTTGATAGACCACACCAAATCGAGGACTAAGCCGACTATCACGCTGCTCGAACTCTTGTCTAGGTTCACCACTAAATTCTTCTTTACGCTGCTGCGAATAGCTATCAAATCGTCCGCCAAGCAGTAGCTTAAAGTTGGGTGCAAGTTCAATTTGGTCTTGAAGATAAATTCCTAATTTCTGGATCGTGTCGTCTCGGAAAAGGTTATAGAGTTCTTCTTTAGGATACTCAGCACCGTCATAGGTTGGATCAAAGATATTAATGGTTCGATAGGGATCACCGATCGCGAATTTTGGCTTATTAATCTGCCGTTCGTAGTCTACTCCGAATAACAATTGATGGCGAACTGCTCCCGTCGAAAACTTGGCGATCAAATCCGTCTGAGTGGTAATCGCTTGATATTCCCCAGCCGCAAAGTAGGTTGCTAATTCTAAATCTCCAGTAGCCTCATCGATCGAGTTCCGCAATGGAAAATATCGCTCTGGATTCACCCACTGAGCGCGAAAAGCATTTCTCAGCGTCAACTGATCACTAAACTTGTGAGTGAGTAGATAGCCAATGCTGAAGTCATTCACGCTAAATTCTTGAAACGGCTCACCCAGAAAGCGATTTCGAGGTAAATCGGCGATTCCAGTTCCGATCGCAACAAAGCCATCGTCGGTTGTTCGCCGCTCATTTCGATATGTTGCATTGAGCGTGAGTGTTGTGTTGTGAAGATTTAATTGCACTACAGGCGAGAGAAACACGCCCTCGCTAGACACAAAATCTCGAAAGCTTCCTGCATCTTTGTAGTATCCATTAAAGCGGTAGAGTGCTGTTCTTTCTGAGTTAATGGAACCAGAGAAATCGGCTCCGACTCTGACCGATCGATAACTTCCAACTGATCCTTCAAGGGAATAATACGGATTACGAAGCGGTTGCTTTGAAACCAGATTGATAATCCCTCCGGGTTCTGCCTCACCAAACAGGATTGATGCTGGCCCTTTCAGCACCTCCACTCGCTCTAAGTCAGCCGTTTCTAAAGCACCAAACGTAAAGTATCGAATGCCATCTCGAAAGTAGTTGCCATCAAAGGTCGAAACTCGAAATCCTCGAATTCTCAAACTGTTTTCATACCCTTGATAAAGTCCTAAATTATTAACACCACTGACGTTTTGAACTGCATTGCCCAATGGATTGCTCGTTGCGTTTAGTCCTTGATCTCTCAAAACCTCTTGCGGAATCACCCGAATGGACTGCGGAATGTCTCGAATCGGCGTGTCGGTTCTTGTACCAGTCGTCGCATTTGGAACACGATAACCGCTCGGTTGTTGATCTCCTGTGATGACAATTTCTTCTTCTTGATCCTCATCAGGTTTCTGATTAACGGTCTGCTGCGCCTGAATTTGGGATTGCCATTCTTCAACGGTTGTTGCAGGTTGTTTCCAATCTTTTAAGGTAGAAATTGAATGATCGACAATCTCAGCCTTACCACTTTGCTTCTCTACTGGATCGCGCTCTGATGCAATACAAGGCAGAGCAATCAACACAATGCTCCCTACCAACATTATCGATCGATAACTTGCCATCACTCCTCCACTCGCCGCCTAATACTTAGGAAATATTCTCAGAAGCATACCGAATAATCGTGAGCATTCTGCGATCGCGTGAACGGTGAACGGAATTTTTTGAACGGTGAACGGAGTTTTAACTTACATTGCATCGATTCAAAACCGATTGACGGTAATCTCTAGGATTGGCCCCGAACTTCTTGCGAAACGCGATCGCGAAGTGGCTGCGATTCACCAATCCAACTGCTCTCGCCGCTTCTGCAATGCTGAGATCTCCGGACTCTAGCAACTGCCGCGATCGCTCCATTCGATAGTCCTGTAAATAGCCAAAGACTGTTGTACCAAACACCTGACGAAAGCCTACTTTAAGCTTACAGTCATTGATCCCGACCAACCGAGCTAACTCAATCAAAGAGGGCGGCTCGTCTAACCGAGCAACTAGCACTTCTTTAGCATAGTGAATTCGCTCAATGTCATCTGATCTTAACGGTTTGGGCACACGATCTAGATCCGTTTTGGCAGTCTGGGCAAAGTGCAATGCAATCAGTTCCCAGACTTTGCCTTCTAGATACATCTGCTGAGTCAATCCCTGAAATGGACACTGCAAAATCTGCTGAAGTGTAGCTTGCATTGCAGTTGTCGTCTGGCTAACTTGGGTGTAGTAGGGTTGGTCAGCGGGTTTCAACCAATTCTCAATTTCGACCGGAATTTGCTTCGTCAGACTTGACATCCATTGGTAAAAAACAGCCGGATCAATATGGAGTGTTACTCTCAGATTACGTTGATTTTCTGCAATTTGCAGTGCTTCACCGGGAGCCATGCCGCTCCCACAAAAAATATATTGACCCGCATTGGCAGCGTCTAAATTAGATGCGGCGCTTCCAATCAGCGTATAGCTTAGTTCTAGAGGATGTTCTCGATCGCAGGTAACTACTTTAAGTTCCTCACGAAAGTAATCTTCCGCGATTGCTAACTCCACGCCATCTCGAATCTGAATCTCTCGGTAATAGCCCGCTCCAAGCTCACCACAATATTTCCAAGTGCAGTCGAAATTTGACAACATTTGTGGAGCCTCTACTTCAGAGCAAATGAGTTCCCAGTAGTCTTGCTGCGAAAGAGTAATTGCCATTCTCTACAATTGGCACTGTAAAATGAACAGGAGCATCGTATCATAGATGAAACTCATTCTCAATTATTGAATCTCAGTATAGGCTAGAGGCAAGTCTTCAAAAGTTCCCTCTAGTTCAAGCCTGCCTTTGTTTAGTAGAAGAATACGATCGGCCCGTTGAAGAACTGCTCGCCGATGAGAGACTACAAGAAACGTAGGTGTCCAAGACTGCGAGCTAAGCTGAAATAGCTTCGACCAAAGCTTTTGTTCTGTTTCAACATCCAAAGCACTCGACAGATCATCAAAGACTAAGAGTTCCGGTTGACGAATCAGCATTCGAGCCGCAGCAACTCGCTGAATTTGTCCGCCAGAAAGCCGCATTCCTCTAGAGCCAATCTGGGTATCGAGTCCATCGGGCATCATTGCTAAGTCTCGATCGAACATTGCAAGCGCGATCGCATTTCGGACTTCCTCATCGCTCTTCTGTAGCCCAAGCAGAATATTTTCTCGCAGCGTTGTACTAAACAGTTGGGGAACTTGTGGCGTGTAAGCACTCTGAGACGGAACAAAGAACTGAGCCGGATCAGCAATCTTCTGTCCGTTCCAAAGGATTTCTCCCGATTGCAGAGGTAATAGTCCCAAAAGAACCTGCAATAGCGTCGTTTTACCAGATCCGACTGATCCAGTAATCACTGTAAAACTACCGCGTTGAAGCTGGAGAGAGAGATTAGTAACGCCGGAATCGCTGTTTGGATAATGATAGGTCAAATTGAACGCCTGCAATTCTTCAAAGCGATCGCAGATTGTTTCCTGCTGAATGATAGGTAGTTGAGGAGTTCGCCCAGTCAACCTTGGCAGATAGAGCGGATGATGGGCAACGAGCGTTTGCGCCTCTGCATTCACCAAGGCTTGCATCCGTTCAAAAGACACTTCGCTTTGTTTTGAGAGCGCGATAAACTCGCCTAAAAACCCCAGAAAATAGGTGACATACGCTAAGTAATATACAAATAGCGCAAAGTCTCCAACGCTCAACGTCTGACTATTCTGCATGGATTGAGCCGCAAAGAAGAGGATTGCACCCGTTCCTAAGCTCACAAGATTATCGAAGCTAGAACTTAAAATCGCATTGAGTAGTTGATCTTTGACGATCACTTGACGACGGCGATCACACAATTGTCGAAAATGGCTTGACATACTGGTTTCGGCTCCAGCTACTTGAATCGCTTGCACTGCCGTAAACATTTCTCCTACCATTCCGGTTACTTGCTGTGTCGCTTGACGGCTGGCGCGACGGTAACGTTTAATGCGATCGCTAACTTGATGCAGAATCACCGCAATGAGCGCCAGGGGCAAAAATACAAACAGCGTAATCGTGGCATTTACACTTAAGAGCAACAGCAACGAACCAATGGCAAAAATGCCTTCACCTAAAACTTCATTTGTACCCACAACATTATCTTCAATCTGACTCGCATCTTCTCGAAAAAAGCTGATTACTTCTCCGGGTGAGATTGTGTTTTCGCCAGTCGTGGTTAAAGCTTCAGCACCGGGACGATTTAGCAATTTCGACAAAAGATTGCGCTGAATTAAACTATTCATTGTGAAACGATGCTGCGTTTTTGTAATTCGTCCGCTGAAAATAACAACAATCTGCGCTAGACCTGTTGCAAGTAATATCGCAATCCATACCCAGGGAGAAAAGGAGAAAGCAGATTGGCGCGTCAATGTGTTGAAGAATTCGCGAATGATCACACCGGGTACAGCAGGCAGTCCAGCAATTAATAGCCAGAGAATGGTGTCTGTCCAATACAGCGATCGAGCATAAGTAATCATTTGCCAAAGAAGCGACCAGATTGAAGCTCGATTCGTTGTCATAAAGCTAACCTCAAACGAATGGCACTTACTTAAGGGTCGGGGTTTGAGAAAATAGAGCAAGAAAAAGCTCCAACCCTGGTCTTTTTGAGGTCACAGGCTGGGAGTGACTAAAATAACTAGCTCCACCATGCCAAACTCTGCTGAAATTCTCAAGCAAACATTCGCCAACAGGGTCGGTTTACCGTTTCAACAGATCCTGCCTGAATCTGTGATAGCCAGGGTCTTGGTCGAAGAGACCGTGAGCTATCGGGATCGTCTGTTTAATCCATTCGTGACGCTGTGGGCATTTCTATCCCCGGTGTTCGACAGCGACAAGCGTTGTCGCAAGGCGGTGAGTCGGGTGATCAGTTGGTTAGCCAGTGCAGGGCGACCAGTCTCCACTTGACAATGAACCTAGAGTTAGAAAACGCAGACCGAAAGCCTTCCCCCTGATGAAGCAGCCTCGCTCAATTCTCAAAGCTAGTCTAGCTCGTTGATTGACCTTAAGTAAGTGCCATTCACCTGAAGATAGATAAACTTAGGTGGATGACCATACAGCAAACTACGCTAGACCTGTTGCTTTATAAGGTAGATTAGTGATACCTCAGGAGCAGAAGCAGACGATGTTCAACATTAGTCGAGCGTTAGACAATGATCGCCTATTGAGGTCGCTAACCGGACTCAATCGCAAGGCGTTTGACGAGTTGTGCCCGGTCTTCGACGAGGGGTATCAAGCAGCGCTGCAACACGACCCCAAGCCCCGGAAACGAGCGAGAGGAGGGGGCGCAAAGCTCGACTGGGGAGTGTGGAAGCCAAGCTGTTCTTCAGCCTATTCTATTTCAAGACTTACCCCACGTTTGATGTTTTAGGGTGGTTATTTGACCTAGAGAGAGGACGCAGCAATCGCTGGGTGCATCGGTTACAGGAGATTTTAGAGACGGCTTTAGGCAAAAAGATGGTCTTGCCGGAGCGCAAGCTGGAAAGTATGGAGCAGTTTCTGGAGCGCTATCGCGATGTGAAAGAAGTGATTTTGGACGGCACAGAGCGTCCCGTGCAGCGCCCTCAGGAAACTCAGAATCAGAAAGCGCATTATTCGGGCAAGAAACGACGGCATACCCGTAAACACACCACGGGCAGCACGCGAAAAAAGCGAGTGATTTTGCTCACGAAAGCGCAACCCGGAAAGATCCATGACAAGCGGCAACTGGATGAAGCAGACCTGGTGGACAAGATTCCCGATGCAGTCAGAATCGAAGCAGATTTGGGCTTTCAGGGATTGCAAAATGAGTTTGTCAACGTCCATCTGCCGCACAAAAAACCCAGAGGCAAAGAACTCAGCGAGGCTCAAAAACAGCACAACCGAGAGTTTAGCCGTCAACGAGTGGTCTGTGAACAGGCCCATGCGGGGATGAAGCGCTACGGTGCGGTATCGGACATCTATAGAAATCGTGTGCCTGAATTCGATGATCACCTGATGCTCACGGCGGCTGGGTTGTGGAACTTCTACTTGGAGGTGGCTTAACTACGATAGGGAGAGGAAATGCGCTTTGCGCTTGCCTGCAAAGCCTTTTATTAAGCAACACGTCTAATAAAGCTTTTAGATCACTGGCTTCTTGAGAACTAGAAATTGACGCAATCGATTTCCTTTAGCAACTCACTGCGATCTAAAGTTGTCTGTCTAGTTTTACTTGAGAAAATACGACGATCGAGAGAGGTGGCTTGTCTCTTAAGCAAGATGAGGTCATCCCTCTGGTTGAGTACCTTCAGGAAGTAGCTGCAAAATTCTTAACTCGACCTTCTGCTTTTGGGAGGTTAGAAATGTCCCGTTCAGTCCAGATTTCTAAATTAGGAGATTCCATCATGTCAACCGAGACGACCGAAACCACAGGATTGCCTGAAGTCACGACCCAAACCACAGTGATTGATCTGCCAACAGGCGATCCTTTAGTGATCGAAAACAAAACCGTTACTGCCCCTCCCACCGAAGAGTGGCTGAGAGACAAAGCAAGAATTTCAGCGTTTTTTGATGACCCGATCGGCTACAGTTCTTCTGTTCTAAAGCCCTATTGGCCGATCTTGAAAGCAATTGGTTGGACATTGCTGGCGATCGTAGCCCTGAATCTACTTCTCACCTTGTTGGGTGCGATTTTGACAGTTGCTACCAGTGTTCCAATTCTGTCTCCACTGTTTGAGCTAGTTGGAATCATTTACACAGGCTGGTTTGTCTATCGTTATCTATTGACTGCTTCTCAACGTCAAGAACTGTCTCAAAAAGTGAGCAACTTTAAGCGTGAGATTGTGGGTGATATCAATGAAGTATTAGGCACCGACAAGAACAGCTAGAAGCCCCTTGAAACAGCCTCTCACAGTCGAGCTACGGTATACACACAAGTCGTTGTCGCTTCGTTTCAGTCGGCTTCAGCCCCCTAAATCCCCCACAAGTGAGGGACTTTGACCAAGGAAAGATTTCCAAAGTTCAAAGCTATGACAACGGCTCAAAGTCCCCCAGAATCGGGGATTTAGGGGGCGAAGGATCTCAGCAATGACAGATCGATCGACTTGTATGTACACGGCAGCACAGTCGAGGGGCTACTTTCTCTACTACAACTCATCAATCTAATTCTAATAGAGTGCCATCATCGCAACGAGGAGTTATCACAATGGTCAAATCTGATCCAAGTCGCTCAAAAGAAGAACCTCATGCATTAGAGACCGGTTCGCAGCAGGCTAACCTACTAGGTTCGATCGCCGGGCTAACCTTTCAAGCGGGAATGGCGATCGTCAGTACAACCGTCGAGATTGGTAAAACCCTGACCCAAAAGCCGACTCAATGGATTAGCAACCTGACGCGAGGAGCCGGAGAAGCCCTGTCTCTGGTGGGCAATATTCCCTTTTTGAGAAACCCGATCGTGCAAAAAATTGTTGGGGTGCTGAGATTAGATTGGCTAATTGGCATGACCGATCGCGTCGATTTTGACAGAGCCGAATCTGAAGTCAAACAACTTCAACAACAGCATCCTCAAGAATCTCCTAGCCAGATTGCTCACCGGATTATGGTAAAAAAAGCCATCAACGCCGGAAGAACAGGCTTTCTCACCAGTATGTTACCGGGATTTGCAGTGGCGCTATTGGCGATCGATCTGGCCGCTACTACCGCAATTCAGACTGAAATGTTATATGAAATCGCCGCCGCTTATGGCTTAGATCTGCGTGACCCAAACCGTAAAGGGGAAGTATTAGCAATCTTTGGATTAGCGCTCGGTGGTAGCAATGCCCTCAGAGCAGGTTTTGGCTTTCTGAGAAACATTCCCCTAGCAGGCGCAGCGATCGGAGCGGGCACCAATGCCACGATGATATATTCACTGGGCTATGCGGCTTGTCGATTTTATGAAGCCAAGTTGAGAGAAGCCACTGAAGAACCCAATGCTGAAACCCTAAAAGCCATCCAGCAAGAGAGTGAACAATATATGAATGTTGCGATCGCTCAACAAGCAGTAATGGATCAAATTCTAGTTCATATGATCTTAGCTAGTTATCCTCAAAAAACCTGGGACAGCGTTCTCCCCGAACTCAAAACCCTGCAACTAGAACCTCATTCTCTAGAAGCGATCGCGACAAATATTCAATCACCTGAGCCATTAGACAAGCTACTACAACAACTTAACCGCGATTTTGCCATTCCCTTACTTGCCCAATGTCGTCGTATTGCTGAAAGCAGCGGAGAAATCTCGTCTCAGGAAGCAATTGTGCTGAATGCGATCACTAATCAATTCAATCTGGAAGTCGAATAAAGAGTGGTTAGCATCTCCCACCGTTCTTAAGTTACTAACGTTTAACTAAAGATAGCCCTTAAAGCAGACATCACCGAGAGTTGCACTTTCTAGAATGAGGCGACGTTAATCATTCGGGGGTTGATTATGACAAATACAAGTGAACAAATCGCTCAGTCTGCCAATCACAATGCTAATGCTGCCCTCAAAGAAGTGAATGCACCCTCTGTACATCCTGCGGTTGGAGTTGTCGGTGTCAGCGCGATCGGCGGAACACTTGGTGCAATGGCTGGAGGCGTTTTGGGTGCGCTTTTGGGTGGAGTTTTGGGGGCGTTGAGTGCCTCAGTTCAAAATTCAAAATCTGCGGGGTCGGGCTACTATGCAACTCGCAATCAAAGTAAATCGCTGCCGTCGTTGAATCAAGCGATCGATCGTCTCGCCACCCAAGCAGACAAAGCCAGAAAAGAGATTGCTCAAGACGTTGAGGATGCTGGAGAAAGCATTCAACAAGGCGCTTCTAATCTCGCCGCCAAAACTCAAGAAACAGTAAGTAATGGACTTTCTCAACTAGACTCGTCTCTTAATTCCAGTCAAAATGCTACTTCGGATGCAATGGTCAAAGGCATCTTGCTCGACATTGATGGCACACTGGTGATTAGCAACGATGCTCACGCTCAAGCCTGGGTCGAATCGTTTGCGGACTATGGCTACGAAGTTGCGTTTGAAAGCGTGCGCCCTTTGATTGGAATGGGTGGCGATCAAGTTGTGCCCCGCATGGTTTCTGAACTGTCTGGAAAAGAAGGCATTGGCAAACAGATCGCCGATCGCCGTAAAGAACTCATCATCAACAAGTTTGGTGCTACTTTGCCTCCGACTCCTGGCTCACGAGACTTTGTGCTCAAACTCAAACAAGAAGGATTTCAACTCGTTGTAGCGAGTTCTGCGACCAGTGAAGAACTTTCGGTTTTACTCAAAGCAGCCCAGGTTGACGACCTACTCACGCAAGAACCTGCCACCACTGCCAGCGACACCGAATCCTCAAAACCCTCGCCCGATCTCGTGCAGGCGGCTCTCGACAAAGGACACCTACAGCCCCAGCAAGTCATCATGTTTGGCGATACGCCTTATGACATCGAATCCGCAAATAAAGCAGGTGTGCAGGTAATTGCCTTCCGCACGGGTGACTTTGACGATTCTCAGTTAGCAGGTGCCCTGGAGATTTACGACAGTCCCGCCGATTTTCTAGCACACTACGATCGCTCTCTAGTGGCCCAACGTCAGACCGTCCCGATCGCTCAATAACCATCTTCTACTCGCTGTCTTCTACTCGCAGCGATAGCAATCCTATTTGACGTGAATTCGACGAAGTTTTTCGCTTCAATATCAAGCTTCTGCCCCCCCAAACTCCCCGCAAGTGAGGGACTTTGAACTGGAATTCTTATCTAGAAGTCCCCCAAAATTGAGGATTGGGCAGAAGCACCCAACAACGAAGCGAAAACCTTCTATCAAATTCACATTAGAACCCCGCTCCCGTTTGATCCCTCATCCCTCATCCCTCATCCCTCATCCCTCACCCTCATGCCCACCGCCCTCATCACCGGAGCCTCAGCCGGAATCGGAGCCGCCTTTGCTCAAGAACTCGCCTCTCGCGGGACGAATCTGATTCTAGTAGCCCGATTGCAAGATAAGCTGCAATCATTGGCAGACTCGCTACAACTGCAATATCAAATTCAAGTTCAAATTATTGCTCAAGACTTGACGGAACCGGATGCAGCGGCGATCGTATTTGACACCGTTCAGCAACAGGGGCACAGCATCGATTTGCTGATCAACAATGCCGGAATTGGCGACTATGGTGATTTTGCCGAAAGCGATCGCGATCTTCAACTCAAGATCATTCAACTCAACATTCTGGCATTGGTGGATCTGACTCATCGATTTTTGCAGGGAATGCGCCAACAGCGATCGGGCGGAATTATTAACCTATCTTCTGTTGCGGGCTTTCAGTCGATGCCTTACTTCTCGATTTATGCGGCGACTAAAGCCTTTATTCTCAGCTTTAGCGAGTCGCTCTCTGCCGAAAATCGTCGCTATGGAGTCACCGTTTTGGGTGTGTGTCCGGGCCCAAGTGAAACGAAGTTTTTTGCCGAAGCAGGCTTTCCTTCTTATCTGATCGACTTGGTTTCTCGAACCCATACACCCACCAAAACAGTCGTCCGAGATGCGCTGGATGCGTTGGAAAAGCGAGAAGCGATCGTCGTTCCGGGTAATCCACTCAATCAGGTGTTGGTCAACTGGCCGCGGTTTTTTCCACGAGAGGCGGTTGCTAATTTTTGGAAGTTTGCGCTGGCAAAGCGTTGAGAGCCGATTGTTTGAGCATTAGTTCGATAAACTCTTCGCTTACAGACTCAAGAACGCCTCCCTAAATCCATGTTAGTTTGATGAACTCTTCGCTTGTAGATCCGGGAACGCCTCCTAAATCCCCCACTTGTAGGAGACTTTGAACCAGAGTTCTTCTCTTAAACCCCCAGAATTGCTACCGTGTACACACAAGTCGTTGTCGCTTCGTTTCAGTCGGCTTCAGCCCCCTAAATCCCCCATGTTGGGGGACTTTGACAAAGGAAAGATTTCCAAAGTTTAAAGCCATGACGACGGCTCAAAGTCCCTCATTTTTAGGGGATTTAGGGGGCGAAGGATTTCAGCGATAACAGACTGATCGACTTGTGTGTACACGGCAGCAGAATTGGGGAGGTGGGGGGCAGAAGATCTCAGCAACGAAGCGAACAACTTCCATCAAATTCGCGTTAATCTGGTCTCTGGTGAACGAGATGAGCCAAAACTTGAGCCTTACTTAGTTCGCTGACGAGCCGTTGGGCTTGATGTTTGTAAAGCGGATAGTCAAACAGTCCGGGTAAGTGAGCCATGCGCGATCGTGCCAGTCCAATCTCACAGCCAGAAATCCGAGCGATCGCGACCCCGCCATCAAACACCGCCTCAGATGAGAAAGCTTTTTCTACCTGCACAAACCAGTGACGCGGCTTTAGGGCGCTCCGCTCGATGCGCTGCAATCCGTCTAGTGTGGCCAAAATAATTAAGCGATCGCCTTCTTCTAAATGCGTATCATCAGGCGGCATGAGTTTCGCAAAATTCTGCATTCTTTTTTGATGCAAAATTGGCACGACTTCATAGCCATACGCGACTTCGGCTAATAGCAATCCAGTCAGCGTATCGCCCGCCTCTACTCGATATTCTGTGACTAACATCGTCTGATTGTTAAGCCGAAATAGATTGATCACATTTTCGCCAAATGCTGCCGCTGCAAAGGCTTCGGCCGCCAGTGCATACGCGCCCAACACTCTCGCATGGGGCAATAGCCGCGCTACATTGTCGCTAAACAAAGGATCAAACGTGCGGATCACCAGATTTAATGTCGGATTGGCTGCATAGGCCATCAGTCCGATTTCTAAGTTAGTTACTTCGTCGTCGGTCACCGCAATGATGCTTTTGGCGGACATCAGATTCGCGCGATTGAGAGTCGTCGTTAGATTGCCGACAATGAGCGGCATTTGGGGTAAAACACTCGTCTCCAGCGAGGTACTGTGAAGTCCTACGATCGGCTGTTTGAGATCTTGCAGTAGTTTTGCCACCCGTTGCCCCACTCGCCCAAACCCAACCAAGACAACGTGATCCGCCTTTGGTACAGGAGGACGACGCTTGAGAAACTGAAATCTAGAAACCAGAACCCGCTCGGTCAGCAACGCATAGAGAATTCCGACAAAGACAGTTCCGATCACAGTTAAGCCAACGCTAAATAGATGTAACCAAACTGGAACCGGGAACGCTAATTTGAGTTGTCCAAATAAGTTGTCATAACCACCGAGGATCAGAACTAGAGATACATTAAGGGCATCTTGCAAATTGAGATCTGGATATTGAAGTTTATACAACAGCGCACCAATCAGGAATAAGCTGAACATTGTAATTCCAGAAAGTAGTGCAACCTGTTGAGTGGGGGTTTGTTGAATATCTGCCCAAAATTGTTGTAGCCAGGGTTTGAGTGTTTTCCAACTGAGGCGATCGCTCCATTCTCTCAGCCTCGATCGCTGCTTAGAAGCCTGCACTCCTGGAATTATCTTTTCTGCCATCGCTTCGACATAGACCACCGTATCGCCTTCTGTAATTCTCGTGTCGGATTCCCATTTATAAAAGCCTTTGGCGGGCTGATCACCACTGCGCGTATGAGCCAAAATTCGACGAGTTGAGGTGTTGAGTTCTTGTAGTTGAGTGCGATCGCACCAGCGATGATGGCGATCGATTTGCACCCGCACTACTCGCAGCAGTTGACCTTCTAAATTAAAAAATCCGCGCGTTTCTCCGCCCAAAGCTGCCAGCGCAAAGGCCGCAGCCGGAAGCTGAGTCGCCTCAAACGCCACAAAATTTCCCAGCCGTTCGCCCAGCAACTGATTGAGATTTTGCTGATCTGAGCGGACGATTAGCCTGATGTCAGGATTGACTGCCCTCGCCGCAAACGCCGCCTGAATATTGACCCGCTCATTACTCGTCACCAACAAAATCGCCCGACACTGCTGAATCTTAGCCTGCTCCAAAATTTTGGGCTGACAACAATCCCCAATGACCAACTGATCGATCGCCGCCGACAAATCAGGAATATCCCAATCGCTGCGATCGACCCGATCAATTGCATGAACCTGGATGCCAAATTCTTTAAGCACGATCGCACAATACTGTCCCAGTCCGCCCAATCCACACACCAAAAAAGCAGTTGAGTCTAGGCTCAAGCGGTTCTCAGAAGTCATATTGTGTTGAAGTAGAAGGGAGTGTGCATCCAGTCTAGACAGGCGATTGAGCGTTTAGGGCAGACACACAAAAATTAATCTCTAGAAATGTCTCTTACAATCCCTCTCTTACAATCCCTTAGAAATTTGTTTAATCAATTGCAGCGATGAATTCTGCTCGATCGAGCCGTTCGCATTTATGTAATGAAGAATACTATTTACCCATTCCCATCTCTGTAACGCTATAGAGAAAGAATTGAATGCCCTCAGCGCTGAGGCGAGGAAATTCTAGCATTCCAGACTGTAAAACTAAAGGGACTACCTACATGACGATCGAAGCCTCCATTAGTCCGTCAAAAGCGTTAAAGCACAATGCCCTTTCGATGGTCGATACGGTAACGCTTGCCGTTGCAGGATCGGCTCCCTCCTATTCATTAAATGCGACAACGGCCACGCTCGTTGCGGCCGTCGGACTGGCCAGCCCAGGCGCATTGCTCTATGCAGCGATTCCGATGTTTGGCATCTCGTTTGCTTTTATGTATCTCAACCAGTGGAGATCGGATGCAGGGGCCTCCTATGCCTGGGTCGGTCGCACGCTCAAACCGTCTCTTGGCTTTCTCTCAGGCTGGACGTTTCTCAGCTTAAGTACGATTTTTATGGCGGCCGCAGCCGTCCCGATCGGCGTAGCCACGCTGGGATTGTTTTCGACAGCGCTTTCAGAAAATGTGGTGTTAGCGACGATCATCGGCAGTTTTTGGCTAGTCAGTGTAGCGACTATTACCGTGATGGGCGTGAGTCTGGCTGCTCGATTTCAGAAAATCATGACCGGGATTGAAGTGATCAGTCTAATAGCGCTGGCGATCGGGGCATTAGTCAAATTCTCAGCCAATCCCGTGAATCCATTTTCCTGGAGTTGGTTTGCTCCGACGCAGTTTGGCAACCTTGAAACGTTTATGGCTGGAATGCTGGTGGCGACATTTTACTATTTTGGCTGGGATGTCTCCTCTAACGTGTCCGAAGAAACGCAAAACTCAAATTCTACGCCGGGTTACAGTGGTGTAATCGGGATGGTGGGCGTGTTTCTGCTGTTTCAAGTGTTTCAAGTTTTGGTGCAGGTGGGCATGACACCCGATCAGATTGAGAAAGCGGGGGCAAATCTTTTGGGCGTTTTGGGCGATATGGTGCTGCCGCGTCCCTGGGGAAATATTGCGGTTTTAGCCGTTTTGGTGAGTACGGTGGGCACGATCGAGACTCAGCTCACTCAATGTTCTAGAACGCTGTTTTCGATGGCGCGCGATCGGGTGATCAGTCGCCGCTTTGAGGAGATTCACCCAACCTTTCAAACCCCCTGGCTAGGAACGTTTGTGATCAGTTTGCTGGCGCTGAGTTTGTTAGTGGCATCAAGTTCGATCTCGACGATTAATGAGTTGATGGCGGGGTTGATCCAAACGATCGGGGTTCAGGTGGCTTTTTATTACGCGATGACAGGATTTGCTTGCACCTGGTACTATCGTCGGCAACTGCGCCAAAACTTTCAAACGTTGTTGATGAAGGGCATTTGTCCATTCACGTCAGCGATTTTTTTGTTAGTCGTTGGCATTTATCAACTGACTCAATTTGAGAGTACTGTTGTTTATCTAAGTATTGGCGCGATTGCGATCGGGATTCTTCCGATGCTCTATTACCGTTGGAAATATCAAAGCAGTTTTTACAGCGCTGCTCCTGAAGCTTTTGAGTAAAAGTTTGGGGCGATCGTTCAGTCTCAGTAGATCAGTAGAGGGGATGTCGCCACTTTGTAAATCGTCGAATCTTGATGCTGAATCCGCATCGTTGAGTTTGAAAGTCCGGAAGTCCCCCAAAATTGGCAGCTTGGGAGGCAAAAGTTCTACGCAACGAAGCGAGAAAACCTCCTCAAATTTAGGCGTTGCTGATTGGAGGGATGACTCTGTGGGAAGTGTCTATCTTTTCGCCCCCTAAATCCCCCAAAACTGGGGGACTTTGAACCTTGGGGTTCCCGCCGCTTTGGGGCAATCTATCCCCTGATTCAGCAACGCCCAAATTTACGTTAATTTCACTTTCTAGGGAGTGGCGCGATCGACGCAATCAGGACAAGAAACGCCCATCTCATAGTCAGCAGAAGCCTTGTCAACCTGAGAAATCGGATGCCCACAGGCGCGACACATTTTATGAGTTCCATCCGTCACCCCTTCCGCGACCGCCACCCGCTGATCAAACACAAAACACTCTCCATGCCAAAGGCTTTTTTCGGGAGGCACCGCTTCTAGATACTTGAGAATGCCGCCTTGCAGGTGATAGACCTCCTCAAATCCCTGAGACAACATCAGAGCAGACGCTTTTTCACAACGAATTCCCCCCGTGCAAAATAGAGCTACCTTTTTGTGTTGGTTGGGATCAAGCTGCTTCACATACTGAGGAAATTCTCGAAAAGATGTCGTTTTGGGATCGATCGCCCGCTCAAAACTGCCAATCTTGATCTCAAACTGATTGCGAACATCGATCACCGTCACTTCTGGATCTGAAATCAAATCGTTCCAATCCTGCGGCTTTACATAGGTTCCGGTTTGCTCAGTGGGATCGATCTGCGGCATTCCCAACGTGACGATCTCTTTTTTGAGTTTGACCTTCATGCGATCGAAGGGCTGCGATGTCGTCATAGACTGTTTGACTTCTAAATCAGCGAGTCGAGGGTCAGCTTTGAGAAATTGCAAAACTGCTGCGATCGCCGCTTGAGATCCTGCGATCGTGCCATTAATCCCTTCCTGCGCCAAAAGAATCGTGCCCTTCAACTCCTGCGCCAGACAATATGACAGCAAAGGCGCTCTTTTTTCAGCAAAATCAGGCAGCCGCACAAACTGATAAAAAGCAGCTACAGTCTGTTCTTTTTCACAGATCATCATTCTCACGGTCTTCTCTAATACACGCTTGCCATCAATCTAAAGTTTAGACTTTAGACCTGAGACTCTCGCTCAAAAATCAAAGTCTGAAGTCCAATGTCCCCTGTCCAATATCTAACGTCTGTCTAACGTCGCCCTTTTGACAAGCCACTAGATTTTTAGTCTTAACTAGTGACCAACGCTACTAAGCAATAAAAAACCGACAGTCTTCGTAAGAAATCTGTCGGCCAGTCGTGTGTTCCCTGTTGATGACTCGGCTAAAGTTGAGTCCTTTACAGTATGTCTGGCGGTGCCAATACTTTTGGCGATCCCAGTCACACTATAAGGTGATCTCTATCACGATTCGTCGAAGAGACTATCGTCAGCTTTTGAGTACTCAGATTGGCGATTTTGTCTACTCTTTCCCAATTTTCGGTGATAGCTAATAATTGAGTACAATTCACCATTGACAAAGAATCTAGGGTTTGGTAGAGACGGAATTGAATTTCTGTGGTATTCTAACAATACCTTGAGTAGAAAAAGTAAGATATCGGGCTTCGGGGCAGTCTGTGATTTCTCTCAAGCCTACCCAACCTGATATCGCAAAACAAATTAAATCCCTTTGATGAGGCTGAGTTGCAATTGAAAATTCAAGCGTCGGACATCCAAACAGGCGATCGCATTGTTGCTTACTGCAATAACAAAATGCAGATCTGCAAGGTCAAACACATTGAATCTGATCTCACCAATATCAATTTGTCGGTTTCGACCACTGGACATCATCAAAGTTCATCTTCACGAGTGGTTCGGTTTCGGCGAGATGCTCTGGTCGATCTGGCCGCAGAATTGATCCAGCCGTTGGCGATCGAAGAAATCTGTGAGCCATCTTCCTAGACAAGCCCGATTTGTTCTGACTTTTCGTTAAAAGTAGCGCTGGGAGAAGGGCACTCATCCCGCCTACACAATGTCATGCGATAGAGGTAGAGTTTAATAAACTCCGCCAGGATGATGCTGTTTTTAACGATTTTATCGAAGAGGTCATGATGTTTACTCAAATCACTCGATCCTCATTGCGGGGGCTGACTGGTAGAAGCGTGCTGCTGATGGGAGCGATCTTGCTGAGTTATTCGCAGGGGATCGGGCCTTCTCTATCAGCACCTACAAATCCAGCTAGTCAGAAGCCAGATCCCAGTCTGACAACGCCTTCTCCAGAGCAGCAGTTTATTCCTCAAGCAAGAATTGCCCTGACGAGCGATCGAGTGACTGTCCTTTTAAAGAACAACACCTACGCGACCATCAGCTATCAGGTCATTGGAGACACCAAACCTCGGACTTTGGCAGGGCGTTCAACAGTGCTGCTGCAAAAATTGAGAACTCCCGTTACGCTGACGCTTGATCGTCAAGATGCAGGCTTATTAAAAGTTACTCCCACTCCAATGAGTAACGCCAAAGAGTCTCTCGAAGTCACCCTAGACACCACAACCGATTTGAGCGCTGATGCAACAACCATGAGAGTCGAAAGTACGGGTGCAATTTTTCTGTACTAAATCTTCGGGGTTCAATAAGAGACTTCTCTGTTATCGTCTATCCGCAAGCTCCAAGCGAAACGCTTTTCTAAAAGCCCCTCAAATTAGCAGCTTGGGGGCAGAAGATTTGAGCACCAAAGCGAAAGAATTCACCAAGCAAACGTTAATTTTGTGGCTGCTAGAAAGCAGCGATCGCCTGCCAAACCTAAGCAAACCGATCGCTGCCTTCAACCTTAAAGAAATACTTCAAGTAATGCCAAAGTTATCAACTCAACATCACTAAAACTATGAAATAGAACTTCCGGCCTGAGACAATAGTTGTCCAAGTTGTTGAAGTTTAGACGCTGCATCTCCGCTGGCACTTCCGGCTGCTGATGAAGTCTGAGAACCGAGATCAGCCAGGATTTCACCGATCGAGGAACCACCACCCGCCGTCAGGGCTTGTTTGAGTTCGCCAAGAGTTTCAGCGATCTCGGTTCCTTGTAGCTGTTGTTGCCAACTTTCGATCGCACCCACAGCCGCTTCGGGAGGGAGAGAAGTCAATCCACCTTGTAGGGCGGCGATCGTAGAATCTAAATCAACCGTTTGAGTCGAATCAGCCATATTGAGACATCCTTATCGTATTCTTGGGAAATTAAATTAGCCGTCGGATTCTGAGTTTCACTCACACCTGGCTTAAGTCTTCTTCACATGCTCACTCATTTCGTCACTCTCTGGAGGTAGATGGGAGGGAGGGATGAGGGATGAGGGATGAGGGATGAGGGATGAAGAAGTTTGGCGTTGCTGATTGGAGGGATGAATCTGTGAGAAGTGTCAATCTTTTCGCCCCCTAAATCCCCCAAAATTGGGGGACTTTGAGCACTGGGCTTCCCTCCGCTTTGGGGCAATTCATCCCCTGATTCACAACGCTAGAAGTTTTTTGGCTGGGAAATCGTACCCTTGGGGGTAATGGAGTTTGTTGAGGGGGGCGCTTATCGTGGAAGTGTTCTGAAAGGGATCAGGCGATCGACAGCGGGTAGCTGAAATTTGATCGCCATCTTTTAAGAACAACAGTCAACAGCTAATCACTCTCTTGCGTCCGTCACGGGATGCAGACCGATTGGAGACATTGATGATAGGAATGTTTCACTGCTTTCCTGCCGTTAGTTGTCTCCTTTTTTTTGGGTTTTAGTCTGAGTGGCAGCCGTGGTTTGAGGGAGAGGGCGGCACATCCATCGCGGGACTGGCCGTAAAGAATCCGATCGGCTTGAGCATAAAACCACTGTAAGCAGTCGGCATCACCGGAAAGTCTTCGGGTCGGGGAATGTGATGGTGACCAAAAGTGTACCAGACGACGACATCGGTGTTGGTGAGCGATCGATTTGCCTGTGTCCATTGGGGCAATCCTTCGCCGCCTGCATGTTGGTTGGGATACTTGCCAGCGGAGTAGAGTTCGTCAGCGTGATAGGGCGTGACCCAGAGGTGTTTAGTCATGAAACCGGCCCGCTTGAGAATGGGCGAATCGGGATGGGCAAAGGGCAACACGTTTTCACCTGGAATCAGCTTGTAGCCGACGTTTTGACCTAATCGATTTTGGATATTGGGATTGGTAATTTTCCAGTAACGGGCGCTCAACGGATCAACAATTCGCTGTGCAGCTTGTTCGGTTTCTAGCAATGTCGATTCTGCATAAAAAGCATTGCCGTAGGGATTCGTTTCTCCCATCGGTTCAGCGTGGCTGTTGACTTCGTAAACTGAGTTATTTTGCCCATCAATGTCCATATCCAATCGCATACTAAAAAAGTGTTGATGGTTGAGCGCATTGAGTTCGGGAGCGACTAAAGTACCATATTTTGGCGTGTCTCCTAGCGTTGCACAAAGTAAAATTCCAGTGAGCTTAACTTCGTATTGGATTGTGCCATCTTGATAGAAATACCAGAAAAAACCGTATTCGTAATTGTCCACGGTGGCGATGAAGGAAATCACGAGACGACGCGATCGCCGCACTTCAGATTCTTCAAGTCTCCAGTCGGTATGTTTCCAGAGAATGCCGTAGTCTTCTTCGTGTAGACAAACTGCATTTTCGGTGATGGCGACTTCTCCTCGACTGTTGGTGAGCACTGCATCAAAGTAATGGATTTCGCCTAAACAATCACACCCTAATTTGAGAGAATTTGCCAACATTCCGACCCCGTGTTCGCCCAGATCAAAGGCATTTTTACGAAAGTGTTGTACCCGTGGGTCGCCATATGGAACGACCATTTCAGCCATCGAAGCTCGATAGAGAATCGGACGAAGTTTGCCTTGATCTTCATAGCCAACTGTGTAGAGAACTAACCCTTCACGAGGCGTAAATCCAATCCGAAATTGCCATTTTTGCCAGCGAATCTGATGTCCATTCACCTCAAAACTTGGCCCTTCTGGCTGCGTAATTTGCAGCGGTTTAATATCATCTCGAAACTTGGGAATAAACGATCGCGCATACTCACTCGCCTCTGGCGGCACCGGAAGAATGCCCAGATCTTCTATCTTCAAAACCTGCATTTTGTTGAGGTCAACGACGGGAACTAGACCATCAATTGGACGCGCATAAAAATTACCGTTTGGCGTTGCCCGCAGATAGCACAAACAGCGAGAAAGCCGAATCCCCACTTCTTCTGCAAAACCAAAATTGCCGATCGCCCAGGGGTCAACCACGACTAAATCAAGGTCAGTAATGCCCCGTCTTTGTAGCGCTGCCTGAAACTCTGGATGAGCTTTGACCACGGCCTCACACTCGCCCAATTCATCCGCCATAATGTTGGGCTGCACACCGGGAATTTGCTCCCAGGAGGTGACTTGGCGATCGCTGAGACTAACCACTGCTTCATAGGTCGCGCCCGTCTGATTGTCGAGCAAAATCAAAAACGCCGATCGCTGAATCGGATCGCCCGCGACATAGTTAAGGACAACCGATTTGGGCGGCTCGTGCAACACGACTGTCGGAAACCGAAAGGACGAGCCAAGGTTTTGTTGGGTGCGAACGATCGTCACGGCGGTCTGAACTTCTTCAACTGTGAGCGGCTCTAAAGGGTGGAGAATCGTTTGGGTAGTGCTTTTGAGAATGGGAGAGATCGTCATGATTGCTATGAAAAATAAAGAACATTAAGTTCTGAATTAGTGCAGTATAAGGGACGGTCTTAATCTATTTCCGTTCATTCATATCCGTTTCTAAGCCTAGACTGAATTGACAAATTCATGGTTGTGCGATTAGTTTATAAAAGTTAAATGATGAAACCTTGAACTGCAAATAAAAATGATTTTAATCAAAGCTACTCAGTAGTTTATAAGTTATGCGATCGCTACTAGAAATAACTTAACGCATATAAAATCAATAAACGCTTGCTCAAAAGAAACCATCAAAATTACCACTCAATAGAAATCACGCCGGAAAGTTGCAGATCTGACGATTTCTCAGTTTTGGTTCACCATTTAGCAAAGAAGAGCTTGTGGCAAATAGAGTTTTTATGCGTCTGCAAGTCCCTTTACGGTCTCCAGGCTGCCTGGATGGTCTAAGTTATTGGAGTCTGACGATCGCAGCGGTAGCTTGACCAAAAAAGTTGCTCCCAAATTATCACCTGCACTTTTAACTGAAATCGTTCCGCCGTGAAGTTCGACTAAATTTCGCACGATCGAGAGTCCCAGTCCCAGCCCACCATACGATCGTGTCGTACTGCTATCTTGTTGACGAAAGCGATCGAACACATAGGGGAGAAACTGCGGGCTGATTCCCTTTCCAGTGTCACTGACATAGAGATGCACCCAACCGCCCACCTGTTCGAGAGAAATCTTGACGTAGCCCCCGACTGGCGTGAACTTGATGGCATTGGTTAACAGGTTCCAGATCACCTGCTGGAGTCGAGTAAAATCTGCCAACACTACGCCGTCAATGGGATTGCACACCATCTCTAATTGAATACTTTTTGCCTCCGCGATCGGACGAATCGTAGAAACTGCCGCCTCGATCGCACTGATTGGACTCACCGGACTAAAATCAAGCGACAACCTTCCCTGAACAATCTGAGACACATCCAGCAAATCATTAACAATCTGTAGCTGAACTTTGGCATTGCGCTCGATCGTCTCCAATCCTTGAGCCAGTCTCGCTTCCTCAACAGAACGGCCGCGAAGAATGTGAGACCATCCCAAAATCGAGTTCATCGGCGTTCGCAGTTCGTGAGACAGCACTAACAAAAATTCGTCTTTCATGCGGTTGGCGGCCTCAGATTGAGCGCGGGCATGTCGCTCTAAAACTAATATTTGCTGCTGTTCTGCCTCCATTAGTTTATTCAAAGTAACGTCGATACAAACGCCACTCATTCTTACCGATCGCCCGATCTTATCGGGGTAAATCTGCCCCTTAACCGCCAGCCAATGAATACTCTTATCTGGCCAGACGACTCTAAATTCGTCGTGATAGTTTTGTTGAGCCTGCTTAAGCGTCTGAATCACCGATCGCCGATCGTCTGGGTAGATCTGTTTGAGAAAGGTTTTGTAGGTGCGACTGTGCTGACCCGGAACGAGGCCAAACAGCCGTTCTTGTTGCGCCGAGCTAATGATCTGACCACTGATCAAATTCCAGTCCCAATGCCCCAATCCCGCAGCATCTAAGGCAAAATTAAACTGCCCCACGCTTTCCTGCAACGCGGTAGTGATTTGTCTGCGATCGCGCTCGATACGATGAGTAAATACCGTTTTTAACCAGATCAGAATTGAAAATACAACAATAATTTTAAAGACTAATAGCGAAATCGCAAATGCTGGCGTGATGTAGCCTTCTTTGTGAATTTTTAAGATCAACCAACCTAAAATTAACGGAACAAAAATCGCTGCAACTAATAGCCATCGAGTAGTTATATCACTAGGATGATTGCTAGTTACAATTCTCATCAGCCCTCGATCGAAACGCAAACAAAGAATGCCCACACACAGCACGATCAATACAACCGCCGTTGCCGCAGGCGATCGAGGAGAATAGATTGTGAATTCCTGAAATAACTGCACCTCATACAAATAGCTAACCAATGTTTGCAACGAGATCAGACTCGCCACTAAAGTTAGCCCCTGGACGATTTGAAACCGATCGCGGCGTTGTCCAGCCAGTCCCAGCGCTCCACCAATTAACACAAAACTCAGCGCCGTATTCCATCCCATTCTGCCTGGTGCAAAGTCGGCTTTGGTTGTGTTGTCTCGAAATAGGGGTTGATCAATGTTCAAATCCCATCCAAACACATATTCACCCAGCGTCAACAATCCAACCAGCACAACACTCGCGGCTAGCACTTGAGCAAAAAAACGACTCGCTCGGTGTCGATGTTGCAACAGCCATAGAGACAACCCCGACCCCACCAGAGCGATCGCGGTATTTACCTTGATCGTCACGGTGTCGCCAATAAAACCGTACTTAATGATTTCAATATTGAGCAACCAGCCAACCAGGACAACCAACCCAACCAATGTGACAAAGACACTGATGGCAGAAGAAGTTTGTCTCAGCAAAGCTGCCGATCGCTGCAAAGTAATTTCAGACATGGCTAATAATGTTTGAAGGCAGCGACTGTTAATCAATCCAGGAATATCTCTGGAATAACATAACCGATGCTGCCCTACAAACCGATCTGTCCTAAGAGTTGCACATAATCCTCCATGAGATAGGTTTTAGTGTCCAAAACGGAAATCCACTCACAGAAAGGAACGCCGTTCTAGAGAGTGTTGTTGTCTGATGTCACGAAGCATTTGCAGTCTTTGTTTTTGGCGTTGTCGATCGCGTTTGATTTGTGCTTGCGAATGTGGATTTAATTCGTCATCGTCGTCTGGCATCTCAGCAGAACGCCTTGACCAGGAGGACGGTGGTTTGACAAAGAAAAGCATGGGGTTTCTCCAAGAATTGAGTGGTGTACTACATTAATGCTACAAACATAATACAAAAGCGTCAAGAGAGACTACAAACTTTTTTGAGATGAGGAGACGATCGCTCAACGATTTGCTCTAACGTAAATTCGATAGAGGTTTTGGCTTCGTAAAACGGCGGGCATTTGTGAAGCTAACAGCATTCGCCAACTTGCCTTTTAGCCATTACGCCAAGAAGGAAACGGGTGACTGAGTAGCCTGCCAGAGTTTGTAAACAAGAAATTCAGTTTGCTCAGAAAAGGTTGTCACCAACATACCTGCATGGGCTTCGGCACTCTCTGCGAGCCAGCTTCCGGTGAGGCTGATTTCTACATAGTTGCGATCGATCGCCGTCACGACGATGCTCTCACTCGCCTCCATTTTCAGCACTTTTCCGAGATATCTCAGTTCTGGAGTCTCGATCGGCATCAAAAAAGACGCTTTGCCAGGTTCAATATGCAACGGTTGCCCTGCGCGGAGTGCCAGAATGACCCGTTGAGCGACCAGCACTTCTAGAGACGTTGAGACGACTCTCTCAAAGTGCAATCCTGCTTCGGTGTAGGTCAGCTTTAACATGGTTAAAATCCTCCGATGAGTGGGCTACCGTGTACACACAAGTCGTTGTCGCTTCGTTTCAGGCGGCTTCAGCCCCCTAAATCCCCCATTCTGGGGGACTTTGACCAAGGAAAGATTTCCAAAGTTCAAAGCCAGGACGACGGCTCAAAGTCCCCCATTTTTGGGGGATTTAGGGGGCGAAGGATCTCAGCAATGACAGATCGATCGACGTGTGTGTACACGGCAGGATGAGTGGGGGAGAAGAGAGGAAGGAGATTAAACTCAAAAAAATAATCCCCACCTCTGAAAACCAGGAGCGGGGATCGGCAGCTTTTTGGCTAGTCGATTTAGGTCAGTGCAGGTTGCGGCCCACACCTTCCGCTCTGGAGTTGTTCTAAATTTCCTGTGCCTTGAATCGGTTGTTTGGTGTGGTGCGCACTAATGATCCGCCCATTGACTCCCTGACTCAACTGCATGGTCGCCGTCACCCGATCGGGCTGGCAAACCGTTGCAGTATGAATTGAGAATGGGTTGGCGCTCATAGAAAACAGAATCTTGAGAATGACTATTTGTATACTACAAGATATACTACAGATTGTCCACTCTTTCTTTGGACTTTGAAACTTTAGACTTTGGAACTTTGAACAGAGTAGGCTTTTAGTGTCTGGTCTGATGTCTCCGATTTTGCGATGGAACTGCGACACCTTCGATATTTTGTGACGTTGGCAGAAGAACTGCACTTTGGGCGGGCCGCAGAACGGCTTCACATTGCTCAACCTCCGCTGAGTCATCAAATTCGTCAATTAGAGACAGAGCTTGGGTTTTCACTGTTTTATCGCACCAAGCGCACCGTCCAACTCACCGACGCAGGACAAACCTTCTTGATCGAGTCTCAGCGAATTCTCAACCAGCTAGAACACGCGATCGCCGCAGGTCAACAGGTCAGTCGAGGTGAAATCGGACAGCTTACGATCGGCTTTGTCAGTTCGGCTGCTTACAACGTTTTGCCACCCATTTTGCAAACCTTTCGCGCCCAAGTCCCCGGTGTCACCTTGGAGTTGCACGAATTAACCTCGGCTCAACAAATTCAGTGGCTCCAGGAAGGACGCATTGACATTGGGCTATTTCGTCCGCCGTTTGCAAATGATGGCTGTCAAGTAGAGACCATTTTTCAAGAATCTCTGATGGTTGCCCTGCCCCAAACGCATCCTCTGACTCAACAAAAACGAGTGTCGATACGATCGCTGATTCGAGAACCCTTCATCGTCTTCCCGCGTGCGGCGGCTCCTGGACTGTATGACCCAATTATTAGCCTCTGTCAGCAAGCAGGATTTAGCCCGATCGTGGCGCAAGAAGCCATTCAAATGCAAACGATCGTCAGTTTGGTAGCCGCAGAAATGGGCGTAGCGATCGTGCCAACTTCTCTCCAACAGCTTCAGCGTCCGGGTGTGGCTTATCGACCGATTGTGGAAACGACTCCCCAGGTAGCGATCGCAATGATTTGGAGACAGGGAGAGCGACCCCTTACGGGTAACTCGAAGAGATCGTCTACTGTACAGCGCTTTGTTGAAGTCGTTCGTCAAGTTGCCCAGCAGTGGAAAGGAACATGAAGATTCCCAACAAGCTGCCTGAGTTATCGCTGACTACAGGGGATTGCAAAAGACGACAGAAAGCCCGCAGAACTTTTTAGCCAGGACGGTTCACCTTCAACACTTCATCCAGCAAGCTTCTCGCAGGTTGCGCTTTAGCCAAGGCCGCCTGATGATCACTATGGGCCCGCACCAGACGCATCAAACCTCCAACCCCAGCTTTCAGCTGCTCCAAGTCTTCGCCAGATACCAGTTCTCCATCAAGCATCCGCACCAAAACAGGCTTGATATCGCCCACTTCTTGACGAACTTTTTGCAGCTTTTCGACCGTACTTAATAAGGTTTTGAGCGAGTTCAAAATGCTGTCCACATCCTGAATGTCTTCTACGTCTGCGACCTTTTCAGTCTCTTCGTCGGCTTCTTCAGTCTCCTCAACCGACTCCTCAGTTACCAGGCTATCTTGCGAATCTGACTCATCAAAGTCCAAGACCGCAGGCGAGTCTGATGTAGTTGTTTGTGTTTTGTTGCTATTCGATCGTGCCATCAACGTTTCCTCAAGCGGTCTTCTCAGTGTACCGTGTCGAACTGTGAACCCGAAATCTCGCACCCGATCAAACTGTCAGATCAAAGCGTCAAATCAAAGCGTCAAATCAAAACGTTAAAACTGCCCGAATCACTTCACCTTTATGCATGAGATCAAATGCCTCATTGATCCGAGCGATCGGCATTACCTTCGTCACTAGATCATCGATGTTAATTTTGCCCTCCATATACCAATCGACAATTTTGGGAACGTCCGTTCGTCCTTTTGCGCCGCCAAATGCAGTTCCTTTCCAGACGCGCCCGGTCACTAATTGGAACGGACGGGTACTAATTTCTTGACCCGCTCCCGCAACACCCACGATCACGCTAACACCCCAGCCTTTGTGACAACATTCCAACGCTTGCCGCATCACTTTGACATTGCCAATACACTCAAAACTGTAATCGGCTCCGCCCTTGGTCAAATCCACCAAATAAGGCACCAGATCGCCGTCAATTTCACTGGGATTGACAAAATGAGTCATGCCTAATTTCTCGGCGAGGAGGCGTTTTTCAGGATTCAAATCAACGCCAACGATCATATTTGCGCCAACCATTCTTGCAGCCTGAATCACATTTAACCCGACCCCACCCAGACCAAAAACGACCACGTTTGCCCCCGGTTCAACTTTGGCGGTATTGATCACGGCTCCGATCCCGGTCGTGACTCCACAACCAATCAGACAAACTTTCTCAAACGGCGCATCTTCCCGAATTTTGGCAACCGCAATCTCAGGAAGCACCGTGTAATTTGCAAAGGTCGAAGTGCCCATGTAGTGATGAATTTTGGTACCTGCGATCGTAAAGCGACTCGTTCCATCTGGCATCAAGCCCTGCCCTTGAGTCACCCGAATGGCCTGACACAAATTAGTTTTGCCACTCAGACAATAATCACAGTTGCGACACTCTGGAGTGTAAAGCGGAATCACATGATCACCCGGCTTAACGCTTGTCACCCCTGCCCCCACTTCGACAACAACTCCCGCCCCTTCATGCCCCAAAATTGCCGGAAACAACCCTTCAGGATCAGCCCCAGATAGCGTATAGGCATCGGTATGACACACGCCTGTCGCCTTGATTTCGACTAGCACTTCTCCAGCTTTGGGCGCTTCGAGTTGCACGGTTTCGAGACTCAAAGGTTGCCCCGCATTAAAGGCAACGGCAGCTAAAACATCCATGAAACTTACTCCGGTCAGCGTTGAATTGTAAGCAAAAGTTTACAGCGATTTGCTGGATCGAGCGCCCGATTACTAAGGCCTTGCAACAATTTGTACGATCGGACTTGTCAAGCCTTTGGTTCACGGTTCAACCGATGAAGTCATTCTTCCAATTTAGTCTTGCACCAGTGTTAACGTGAATTCGATGAAATCTTTCGCTGCGGTTGTGAATCCAGGCAGCCCCCTAAATCCCCCACGAGTGAGGGACTTTGAACCCAAGATCTTGTCTGAAAGTCCCCCAATTTTGGGGGGTTGGGGGGCAGAAGCGCTGAAGAACGAAGCAAAAAAACCTCATCGAATTCACGTCAGTGTTAGTAATCAATCATCAATACGATCGCTCCTAGCATTGCAGATCTTGATCTGTTCTTGATCTCTCAGCGTGATCAACTGTGAGAAAAAACCATTTCTGATGAAACCTGTGTGTGAATCCAATCCAACAGCATCGAATTGACCTGCTCTGGATATTCATCATGGGCACAGTGACCTGCATTCTCAAGCTCAATCAATTTCAGGTCAGGATTGTAGCTCGATAGACGCTTTGCCAACCCCGGCGGAATCATCCGATCCTGGTCGCCCCACAACAACAAAGACGGCATCTGAATCTGACCCAACAGCGATCGCACACTCGGACTAAACTGAGGACTGACCATCGCCCGAATAATCGCACAAAACGCTTGAGCCGACCCCTGTTCTCGTGCGGGCTTCATGAGAATTTCGAGCAACTCTTCGGTGATAGATTCCTGGCAAACATAGGCCAAACTTGCCCAACGCCGAATCACACTCGGCTGTTTGAGCAGATGAAATAACGGATAAAGCAATAGGGGAGAAGTGACAATCGTTTGTAAGCCACGAGCTAAAGGACGCACGATCGGAGGAATGGCATCATCATGACTGGCAGTATCCGGTAAGCTGATCATCGCCACTCCTTGCACCATTTCTGGATGAGCCGCCGCCGTCGCCAGACAGGTCAGAGAGCCGATCGAATTGCCCACCAATACAACAGGTTTACCAATAAAGGTCTGCCAAAATTCGTGGAGTTGATCGACCCACAAATCCACTGAGTAGGCCACATTCGGCTTGTCAGAATCGCCAAACCCCAGTAGGTCTAGCGCATACACATTGTGGTGCTTTGCCAACTCAGACATGTTTTGCCGCCAGTGTCCGATCGAGCCGCCAAATCCATGCACAAATACGATCGCAACCTCGCTTTCAAGATTGGGAAAAAACGTGTGGTGAATGCGCCATCCTCTCCAGAGAGAGCTTTGCTGATAGCCGTAGCGCTGAACTAACTCAGACAACGGAACCGGAGGACGCATCGGCAGAGAAGCCGGGACAAACTGGGTGAGACGATCGTAAAAAGCTTCCTCTTCTTCGGCCTCAGTAGGTTTGAGAAATGCCCAGCAGATTGTCAACAAACAAATCATGAAAATTTGCGCCAGGTCGATCGCCGAAACAAATCCATCAGTGAAGGAGTTAACCAAGCGATCGACAATGGCAAATAGGCAGGCAATCAGCCCAAACTCCCAGGCATCATCTCTAAAACGCTTTAAAAAATCAGAAGGAAAAAAGCGATCGTAGTTCATACCCAATCCGTAGCTAAAAGGACGTTAAAAGACTTTGAATAAAAGTTTTGAATTAGTAAAATCAAGGCCAGCAGAGGCACTCAACGAAATTTAAAGTTTGGTTAATTACTCTTCTAATATCAGGCGAGACAAATAAATCGACCTCTACAGATGGGTGAAGGTTGGTGACAGAGCACATCTACCCAATGAAAGAGCGATCGATTAAGTCTTGTTTAGAATCAACTCAATTAGATTTTTTTGCCTGGTAATGCGAGATACGACATCCCCTCAGTTCGCTAGTCCAATGATTTTATGAGCGCTAGTATTCGTCTCTCTGGATAGATTTAGCCTTGACAGTCCTTAACTTAAATTGAACGAGTTATCGCAAACAAAGGAATTCACTATGAGCGGACATGCCAGCCACAAAGGAACCAACGCCAAAACCACCAATCAAAATGGAGTGATTGACGCAGATCCCGGAAGTACGCCAACGGAGGCAGACTACTCGCGAGACGATCAAGATGTCACTCCCGTAAATCCTGCTGCAACAGAGCGGCCCAAAGACCAACCATCCGAAAGCCAATCGGAAGCGCAACACTAACGTCGATCGTCTTTAAATGCAGCTTGACTCAGATATCTTGATAACGGCTGCTTAATAAAAATCGCTAAATGATGAACGTAGAACTCATTATCTATAACTGCGAGATCTGACTCAACTTCTAGAAGCGGATCTTATTTCTCGTTCATCATTTAGTTGATCGAGGTCGTTCTTAAATAGTAAGAGTTGATCTCACACATAGGATAGAGATATAAAATCACATAACTTTACAAAATGGTGGAAACGCTACTGACGATCGCTAAGACAACACCATGAAATACGACGAATTTATCAAAAACGTGCAAAATTTGGGATCTTTCAATTCTCGTCAAGAGGCTGAAAAAGCAACTCAGGCAACGCTAGAGACTGTGAAAGAAAGAATCGTCGGTGACGAGGCCGTTCAACTGGGCGCACAGCTTCCCGAAGACTTGGCAAAACATTTGAGAGGACGAGAAGGCGAGTTTGGCGCTCACTTTAAATTGGATGAGTTTTATCAGCGAATTGGTCAAAAAGAAGGCACCGATGCAGAAACGGCCGCCCTTCACGCTAAAGCTGTCATCTCAGTTCTGAGCCAAGCCGTTACGCCTGGAGAATTTGCGGACGTGCGATCGAACTTCTCCGACGACTACGATCCTCTCTTTGCCGAACTTGCTCACACTGAAAAGTAACCAATTTATAGAAGGGGCTAACTTGATCTCGTTCTACGCCTGCCGAAGCGTGACGGTTAGCCTAAGTTTGATCAAAGTTTAGTAGAAGAAGTATAGGTGGGAACGATCGTCCCCTTTGAGCAACCTGACAGTCAACCCGTTAAATTATCTCTATAGGGCGATCGGGCAGTTCACGAGATGCTACATATCATCGATTTGAGTGAGGCGAGTCACAAGCTCGTCTTTTTTTTCGTGATAGGTTGAAAGAATCGATTTCATTCTTAAGGTATTTAATCAATCTCTAGCAAACGATTTGGCGGTTTATAACGCTGGATAGATGCAGGAGACGGTGGTCAGAAATTAGAGTGTCACCAGTGGTGGTGGTGCATCTCTGATCAGGATGATTTGATGATTACATGGAAAAGTTACAGACCGCTTCGGGAATTCTCCCCGCTTGTCTTGTATCCACCAGTATCCATCCATAATTCTGCCGATCTATTTCTATTTCTTCTAATTGGGGCTGAACGAATTTGCTGCTTGTGCGAGAGTGCTTTTGAGGGATTACTCTCAAAAAATCAGAATTCCATACAGTCTTTCCTACTACTCAATTCACCCCTAGTTAAAGGGATCAGAATTGTTTTCGTGTATCTATTCTTTAAGTGAGGGCACCGTGATGAAACTGCACCATACTCAACAACCTCTGTTCTCGGCATCACTAAAGAATATCGTGAGGATGGCAGCCTTTTCTTTGACAGTAGGGCTGTTCTCAATGGGCGTGACGGCTCATGCGTCCGAGTCGCAGACTCAAAGTGCCCCCACCAAATCTACAAAACAAGCGGCCGCCCCAGCAGCGTTGCCCAATGGCATATATTTATATGGTCAGTCAGCCCAACCCGAACAGGTCGGACAAGCCTACTTTGTGTTTGAGGTAAACCAGGGCAAGGTGTTGGGTGCTTTTTACATGCCGCGATCGTCCTTTGATTGTGCCTATGGTACTTTTCGATCAGACCAGGTGGCCTTGACGGTGATCGACAGCTACGAAAAAACGCGACACCCCTACGCGATCGCGCTACAAAGAACGGCTAACGTCGCAACCACTGGGAACCCTGCCATGACTCGAATTAGTCTAGAAGGCTTCCAACCGCTTAAAAAACTAAGTGCGACTGACCAACGAATTCTCAATGTCTGCAAGCAAAGTTATCCCAATGCGCTAAAGTAGACCAAATTTGCAACAAACCCATCGCCTCGTGAAGATTTCTATCTAACTTCACGGGGCGTTTTGGCATAAAATTGGTCAATGAAGCTAACCACACGCGGACACTACAGCGTCAAAGCTCTGCTAGATTTGAGTTTGCAGCCAGGGTATGCGCCTACCTCGGTGAAAGCGATCGCTCAACGTCAAGATCTCCCGGCTCCCTATTTAGAAAAGCTGTTGATTGAGATGCGGCGATCGGGACTGGTGGTGTCTGTTCGAGGCGCTCAAGGGGGCTATCAGTTGGCGCATCCGCCTGCACAGATTTCTTTAGGTCAAATTTTAGAAGCGGTTGGCGAAAGCATTGATCCCTTGCCGCATCACACCCCTGACATTGATCAAGCTGAAGATTGGGTGACTTTTACCCTGTGGAATCGGCTCCACCAAAAAATGAAAGAAGCGCTCTACAGCATTTCGCTAGAAGATTTGTATTACGATGCTCGAAGCTGGCAGGCGGCTCAGGGAGAGGAAGCGAGTTTTGTGGTTTGAGGAGATTTCCATTAAGAATATTATCTGTCGAACTATTCGCGCTCGACGAGGATGACATTTTCGGTGACTTTCTCAAAGGTGTCGTCGTGGCTGATCACAAAAAGTTGACGGAAGGTTTTGATGTTAGCGATCGCTTCGGCCAAACTATCTCGTCGGGGTTTGTCCATATTGGTAGTTGGCTCATCAAAGAAGGCAATGTTGATATCGGCTAATACTTTGAGCAATGCTAAACGAACCGCTAACGCCGCACACATTTGTTCACCGCCAGATAGATTGATCAATCGGCGCGAGTGAGGCCCTTCCTGCACAACAATTTCGTAGTCTCGCGTCCATTCGAGCGCCACATTGGGACGGTTAAGCAGTTCTCGAAAAAGCTTGTCTGCCTCGCGGGAAATGCTTTGTACGTAGCGTTCGGTGATTCGCGGCCCGGCATCTTTGAAGGCTTTACGAGCAAATTTGATGAAGCGATCGACCTTCTGTTTGCGTTTGAGTTCCGATTTTGCCTGATCTCGCTTTTCCTGAATAGTTTGTAATTTTGAAAGTTGAACATCGTATTCCTCTAAGCGTTTTGTCTTTTCAGGTAGCGTTGCACTTAGCGTAATTTTTTGAGTTTGGGCCTCCCGATAAGCGGTTTGCACAGCTTCTACTTGAGTAGGATCAAAATGTTCTTCAAGCTGTGCTTTTTGCATTGTGAGTTCTGTAATTTTCTTTTGAAGATCCTGCTGTTTTTGACTGGCTTCTTCTAGTTGTTTTTGACGGTCTTTAAGACTATTGGCAGCCTGTTGATGTTCTAAATAGAGTTGGTAGTTAGCGCGATGTTCTTCCCGTAACGTTTGCTGTTCACGAATCTGATCGGTGAGCGTTGTAAAAGTAGCAAGTTGGCGATCGAGGTCTGCGATCGTCGTCTGCACTTCAATCAAGGCTTGTTGAATTTGCTGCTGTTGGGCTTCTAGATTTGCCTGTTGTTTGAGTTCTTGTTGGAGCAAGCGATCGTGGCTCCGGGGGTCTTCTAGCGTTTGCAGTTGTCCTTTGAGGTGAGCGAGTTGCTGTTGAAGTTCGGGTTCGTTGGCGAGTTGTGTCTGACATTGGGTGATGTGCGATCGTACTTCCTCAATCTCAGTTTCTAAAGTTTCTTCCTGGTCAAATTTATGATCCAACGTTAGATATTGAGCTTGATGCTGACGAGCCATTTCGAGTTGGGTCTGGACTTGTTGTAGGTGTTGCTTGAGGCGATCGGCGAGAAGTTGTTCTGACAAATCATCGAGAATGCCTTGCAGATCCAACATTAGCTGGCCTTGTAGCTTGAATCCGTTGCCCAAAGCCGTGAGAATTTCTTCGAGTTGGGCTGTCCAGAGTGGAGCAGCTTGTTTGAGTTGATTGAGCGTAGAAGTGGCCGCGTTGACGTGATGCGTGTAGATGCCTTCGCGCTTTTGGGCTTGAGTGACGATCTGCCTCAAATCGGCTTCAAATTGGGTGGCGGCATCGATGCGGCTGAGTTGTTGTTGATAGCGCTGCTGCTGGGTTTCGAGTTGAGGAATTTTTTGCACGATCGCGCCCATCGTTTCCAGTTTTTCGATTTCTTGTCCGAGTTGTTGACGGCGATTTTCAAGTTGTGTCAGGCGTTTTTGATCTCGACTAATCGTTTGTTTCCAGCTTTGACAATTTTGTAACTGCTGATTGAGAATTTGCTGTTGATGTTCCCATTCAATTTGTTGTTGAATTAAAGGTTCGAGGCGTTTTAGTTCAGACTCGATTTGTGATCGCCGTTCTAATTGTTGCGTTAGAGTCGCCAGTTTGGTTTGGCGATCGCTTTCCTGTTTGACCCAGCCTTGACGCTGCTGTATTAAGATCTGTTGCGCTTCACGGTCTTTTTCTAATGTTTTTAGCGTAGATTCTGCCTGTAAAACGGTTCGATAACTATTGCGATGCAGGGTGCAGATTTCGACAGATTTTTCCGCAGCTTGCAGGTCGAGTTTGAGGCGATCGAGCATCAAGGCTTCTGACTGAATTCGCGCCGTCAGTTTTTCTAATTCGCTTGTAATTTGTTGCATTTGGGCAGATTGGGCGCTGAGTTGATCCTGCTCAGTTTGCAGTTCTGAAAGGCGCAGTTTCCACTGAGCAAGCTGTAGGGTTAAATGCTCAATATCCTGGCTGAGTTCTTGTTGCTTTTGAGAAAGGGTCTCCCAATCTTGGAGCGATTCTTCGTACTGCGCGATCGTCCGTTCCAAACTTTCGGTTTCAGCTTTGGCGTACTTTTCCAGCGTCAACATTTGTTGATTGACTTGCCGATATTCTTCAACTTTGAGAATGGTGTCAAAAATCGGTTTGCGCTTCTCGGCGGGCTGCAAAAAATCAGCAGTAAACGTGCCTTGAGGAACGCCGATCGTATTCGCAAAAAGCTTCGCTAAATCTGTCCCCGGTGCCACGCCTAGATGCTGTCTCAACCACGGTAAAACTTCCTCTCGAATGCGGGTATAGCCCAGTTTCTCGCCCAGTTGAGGGTCGTAGAGCAAATAGCCCGATCGCGTACAGCGCTGCACCTCATACGTGCGTTGGTCAAGACTGGAGACGATAGAAACCCGCACCTGAGCGCTGGCTGCCCCATTCTGAACCAAATCTTCCACTCGATAGTCGCCCTTATGGTCAAATAAAACCCAGGCGATCGCTTCTAGAATGCTCGTTTTTCCAGCCCCATTTTCGCCACAGATAGCATTAGTTCCAGGCTGAAAGAGGAATTGGCGATCGCTGTGCGACTTAAAGTTTTTGAGGCTGACGGAGAGAATTTCCATGATCTGATTTTAAGGCGTAGATCAGATGTTCTGATCAGAAATCTCGAAATTTAGAGAGAAGATTTTCGAGTGAAGTGTACACCGTTTATCCTGAGATTAAACAACAAAGTAACGGAGCGAATGATTTTATGCAGATCACAAAATTTCTCCACGCAGCTTTATTGGTTTCTGATCTAGAGCAAGCTGAACATTTTTATGGAACAATTTTGGGGCTGAATAAAGTCGATCGCGTCCTCAAATTTCCCGGTGCCTGGTACGAAATAGGTGACTTTCAGATTCATTTAATCGTGGCGGATGCAATATCGTCACTGCAAAACTTAGAGAAATGGGGACGCAACCAACATCTAGCATTTTCAGTTGCCGATCTGATGGTCGCGAAAGAAGAATTGTTAGCCCACCACTATGAGTTTCAAATGAGTGCATCGGGGCGATCGGCGCTGTTTGTTCAAGATCCTGATGGCAATGTGATTGAGCTAAATGAGTCCTAATCCAAAAAAGATAAATGCTGTATGGAATGCTAACTAAACTTCTTAATTAAAGGAGTAAAAATTAATTTGCAGTGAAAATCATTGCCTATCTCTACAGCGATCCCTTGCTAGAATCAACGCCCGATCCAAATCTTTGGGGATGGGAAATCGACCACGTTTATCAAGATTTAGCAACAGAAAAAGCAATGCGTCCAGAATTGCAAAAACTGCTCTCAGACTGTCAAACCGAACCCGCAAACTATCTACTGGTGCGGCGGCTAGAAGAATTGGGAGACTCTGTGCAAGAAGTGAGCGATCGTCTGACTGAATTCGAGACTTTAGGCATTCAACTAATGACGGTTGAGTCGTCTAACACAGACAATAACCTCCGTTCAGATCTCCTGAAACTGCTGCAACAAGTTCAGTCCAATCAAAAAAGTCGGCGCATTCGTCAGGGACATGCCCGCAATCGCATCAAAGCACTGCCACCTCCCGGAAAAGCACCCTATGGCTATCGTCGCAGCAAAAATCGCTATGTGATCGATCGCGCCACTGCTCCCGTCGTCAAAGATTTCTTCGAGCAGTTTTTGTTATATGGTTCCTTGCGGGGGGCTGTGCGTTATTTAGACAAGAAATATTGTAAAAAAATTTCCGTTTCGACGGGGCGACGCTGGTTGTCAAATCCCGTTTATCGAGGCGATTTAGAATATCAGACGGGAGATGTGATTGCAGACACTCACGGGGCACTCATTACCAGAGAAGAAGCGGCCCAAATCGATCGCTTACTGCGGCGAAATCGTCGGCTCCCCTCTCGAACGGCTAGTGCGCCTCGATCGCTGGCAGGTTTGGTTTCTTGCAGCAGTTGTCACTCTCCGATGACCGTCACTCGTGTCGCACCTCACAACAAAAAAGCGACAGAATATTTATACTTGCGCCCAACTCAATGTTCTAATCAACCTAAATGTAAAGCGATCGCGTATGAGCAAATTTTGCAAGCCACGATCGAGCGCATTTGTGAAGACTTGCCGCGCGCCGTTTCAGAAGTGAACACACCCGATTTGGATGGGATTAAACAAGGAATTGCTGGAGCGATCGCCGCCAAACAAGCGATTCTTTCTCAGCTTCCGGCCTTGATCGAAACTCAGATTCTCGATACTGAAACTGCCGATCTACGCGCCTACAAAATTCGCACAGAAATCGCAGACCTGCAACGTCAATTCTCTCAACTACCGCCTGTTAATTTAAGCGCGATCGCTCAAGCCGTTTCGATTCCCCAATTTTGGCTAGACTTGTCTGAGTCAGAACGTCGGTTTTACTTTCGTGAATTCATCCGTCAAATTGAATTAACTCGCCCTGAAACCGAGTGGCACCTGAAGTTGATTTTCATCTTTTGAGGAAATCTCAAAACTGCCACATTAGTGACGCTTTTCAATCTGTAACGAATCGCACCAGGATGGGAAACCTAGCCCCTAAGATAGCTGTCATCCCCATTAGGAGAACCTGCGTTGCCTCGCCCCCCGATTCAAGCTCAACCGCCCCTTGGCTTTATTCCTCCAGATTTTGATCCCAAAATTCTCAAACTGACCCAGCTTGCGCTTCCCTTTTGGACGCGATCGAAAACCTCGCTTACAGGTATTGAGGCAACCAACCTTGAGCAATTAGTAGCGCTCTACCAACAGTTTCAAGCGGGTAAAATTCGATTGTTGTTCGCGTTCCGGCATCCCAGCGTAGATGATCCACTTGCCATTGCAAATTTGCTTCGTTATCAAGTACCCAGAGTTGCTCAACGGCAAAAAATTGCATTACGGCATCCGATTCACGCTCATTTTATGTACGATCGCGGCATTCCTCTCTGGGCTGGCTCAACAATGGGCTGGCTCTATTCAAAACTGGGTGGCACTCCCATTCATCGCGGCAAGCTCGATCGCACAGGATTACGATCCGCTAGAAACCTATTAGTCAACGGAGAATTTCCGCTACTAGCGGCTCCCGAAGGCGCAACCAACGGTCATAACGAAATCATCAGCCCTTTAGAGCCAGGACTTGCACAGTTGGGATTTTGGTGTGTCGAAGATTTGCTCAAAGCAGGGCGATCGGAAGAAGTGGTGATTGTCCCGATCGGCATTCAATACCGCTACATCACGCCTCCCTGGAAAGCCTTAGAAAAGCTGCTCAGTGAAATCGAAGCTGATATCGGAATCACGCCCACACGCGGCACTGGAGACGGTCATCTCTACCGCAGACTCTACCAGTTAGCCGAACGATTGCTGACCATTATGGAACAGTATTACACACGGTTTTACCATCAAACATTACCCATAACCAAGAACGCTGAGTCATCCCAAGTCGAAGGCGTTTTACCCGGAACAAATGAGGAATTTACAGTTCGATTAGATACTTTGATGAATGCAGCGCTGAACGTTGCCGAACAGTATTTCAACATTCAGCCAAAGGGTAGTGTGATTGATCGCTGTCGCAAACTAGAACAAGCTGGATGGGACTATGTGTATCGCGAAGATTTAAACTTAGAAACGCTATCGCCTATCGAAAGAGGACTCGCCGATCGCATTGCTGAAGAAGCCCATCTCCGCATCTGGCACATGCGTTTGGTGGAATGCTTTGTTGCCGTCACAGGCAAGTATGTCTTAGAGAAACCAACCGTCGAGCGCTTTGCCGAAACCACCCTGCTCGCCTGGGACACCATTACTCGCATCAAAGGCGGCAACCCCTTTAAGCGTCCTCGATTAGGCAAACAAAAATGCCACATTACGATCGGACAACCTCTGTCAGTGAGCGATCGTTGGGACACTTACCAAACCAATCGCCGCGCCGCCAAACAAGCTGTCACCGACCTCACACAAGACTTACAAAATGCACTGCAAGCAATGATTGAGGGATGAGGGAATTCAGATGGCTACCCACTTGTTCTTTACGTCATGGTTAAGCTACGTCATTGAACCGACAGCGGTTTATACAATTCAATTGACCGTATGATATTATCCACAAGTGATATGACTTAACAAAAGTCTTTGAGGCGTTGCAGAATCAGGGGATGAATTGCCCCAAAGCGGCGGGAAACCCAAGGTTCAAAGTCCCCCAATTTTGGGGGATTTAGGGGGCGAAAAGATGGATACTTCCCACAGATTCATCCCTCCAATCAGCAACGCCGTCTTTAAAATTGGTTATCCAAAAATTGCCCAGTTCAGATGTGAGGATCAGATGCAGCCCTTTACTTTCTTTGTGAGCTATCGACGACAAGACACTGCTCTAATCGCGCTGCTTCTCAAGAGCGAAATCGAGAAGAGGTTGCAGTTTGTTCGAGTGTCTGTTGATGTCGAGGAAATGACACCGGGTGACCACTTCCCAGATAACCTCAAACGCCTAATCGACGAATCTCACGCGACGATCGCTTTAATTGGTAAACAGTGGATGCCCAAACGCGCAACTAGCGCTCCAGACCGAGTTGGAGATGATTGGGTGGCTCGTGAGCTAGAGTACTCTGCTTCTGCACCCATTAGTCACCACGAGTTCGATCGATACGGGCTAACCAACAGGATCGTGCTGCCCCTTTTCGCAGACTGTGAACGAGGCTTTGATCAATTTGAGCTACCTGATTCCATCGCGTATTTGTCTAGCCTTCATTCTGAATATATCGACTATGCGAGTTGGCCAAGTGCTATCGGCCCTTTACTTGATAGAATCGCCGTCAAATTAGATCTGAAGAAGCGCCCCGATAAAGATGAGTACCCAAAACCAGACATTGCAAAAGCAAGAACTCAACCCATTGCAGATAAGGAACTTGCACTGATTCTTGCATATGATGACTATGAGGGCTGGTACATCGACAACTTCGGTAATGCTGAAGCTCGATACCTAGTAAAAGTATTCAAGTTCCGGCATTTTAATCAGGCAGCAGACTTTATGGAAATGGTCGCAAATCATTGCCGTATCTTTGACCATCACCCAGAATGGCGTAACGTCTTCAACTATGTAACGGTGTCTCTAACCACCTGGGACGCACGTCGTAAGGTTACAATTTACGACTTGAACTTAGCCCTCTATATGAATATGGCTGCAAAAGCAGTTTCAAGAAAGCAATGAGTGGATATGTCCGAAACAACCGTTGGTTTCTGCTCATTTTGCATTCATCACAAAACATGACATTCAGGCGGACAGTGAGTAAGTTGCTAGACATTTAGTTTTCCAAGCTAATTAAGAGCGTTTGAGCAGTGGCTCTATGTAAGTTGGATATGCAACAGCCTATTTGAAGCCTTCTTTTGAGCAAAATTATGCAGGGCACTCAAAAGTCAGGATGGGGGTGATTGCTCTGGAGTTGATTTGGGCTTGCTGCCAGAATTTCGGACATTGACTAGCTTACCGAGTAAGTCAAACCAAAAGGGTGCGCCCATCGCGATCGCAATCCCACTCACCACCCAGCCACACATCATTCTCAAAAATCCCAGAGGCTTGACCAAAGCAATCTGCATCACCTGAAAAGGAATTGGCACCGCCGCTGCTTGATTGGTGCTCAAACAAGACTTGTAGAGATTGTCCCATTGCTGTCTCAGTTGGGTGGCTTCATCTGGCGGAGCGGGTTGATCAGCGATCGCAATCGTTTGACAGCCCAATTGCTTGTTGAGATTCGTCGGACTCCAGCTAATCGGAAAGGCAATATCTCTAAGCACCGCATCAGTTTGGTTTTTTAATTGCTCTAGCTGCACGTCTAGACGCGGATTGTTGGGGGCACTGAGATCAATCTGAGAAGCCCGCTCAGTAATCAATCGCCGCAAACTGTCATCACTCGACAACCGATTGAAAATGTGAAACGTATCAGAATTTGTGGCTGCTGCGATCGACAATCCAATTAAAATCGCCACCCCTTTTGCATTACGTTTATAAACGCCAGAAGCCCGCGCCATTGAGCGATCGAACCAAACCGCCACTTCCTCTCGAAGCTGATTTAACTCATTCTCAGCCTTTTGTACTCGCGTCTGGGCCCGTCTTGCCAAAATCCCAATACTTTCCTTTACCGAGTCCGGAAGCTTATCCAGTCCCTCTTTAATTTGTTGATAGGCTTGGTAGTCTTCATAGAGCTGGCGTTCTTCGGGTGTGAGCTGCCCTAGAGCGTTGCTAAGAATGGCTTGCTGCTGAGCGCGTTCTAAATCTTCAAACGTTAAGGGCGCTTGAGCAGGCTTGTTAGATTCTGCAAGTTTTGCCTCGTATTCTGTGTTGTAGGTGGCAACATCTGCGGCGATCGTCTCTCTGACTCTTGCATCGATCGGTTCTGCTTGCAGGGCAATTTTCTCATAGGCATCGACGGCTTCTTTATGAATGGTGCTGCTTTGATTTACTAACTCGGCAATCTCTGACAAGCTGGGCTGTAAGCCGCCAGAGGTAATTGCTCGTTCGTTATTTTCGCCAAAGATGCTGTTCTTAAACGATCGTAGTCTTCTAACAAATAGAGACAAATCGGTGTCTTGAAACTGTGGATTTTCACAAGCGGCGATATAAATATCTAGCTCTTCGCCTAAGCGCTCGATCGCCGTGTTGAGTGTAATTTGTTTTGCTTGATAGGCGTGAACAATTTGATCATAATCTTCGACCAGTAGATTGAAGTTTTGATCTTGATTGAGATTAGGCTTAAAGGTCTTTTCAGCAATGACTCGAATGCTGCCTTTCTCCCAATCATCTTTCAATTCTTCATCCACAGGAACTTCAATTTGCCCCTGATCAGTCAGGCGGTAAGTTCCTACAATTCTTCGAGCAAACTTTTCGATCCTCACTGCGCTCAACTTGTCAGCCAAGTTAGAAATGCCTAATCTTTCTAGTAGAGAGGTTGCAAAAGTTTCAGGAGAAATGTAAGAAGGCCCGGTTGCCTGGTCGGGGCCAAAAGCGCCTTTACGATTGCCTGCAAACAAGACTTTGGAGATCTTGCGAAATCCTCTGGGAATGACACCCTTTGCCTCTTGATTCACATTTTTCAAAAGTGGATCTTCATACAGCCGACCCACTAAATCTCTAACTCGCTGCTCCTCCGGAGTCCCGACTCCTCCTGACAAAAGAATCTCGATCGAGTCCTTCAGATGTTTGGCTCGCCACTGTAAAATCGTTGCTAATAGTTCTTGTAATTCAGACGCTAATAAACTGAGAATTAAATAAGTAAAAATTAGCCCGATCGCGACATCTAAAACAAAAGGTAAATTCACGCTTAATGTCTCCACTCTGTACCCGGTCAGCATTTCTCATCGTTGCGATGAGCCTTTGTAATATACAGTCCCGGTTTGACTATGACTTATTTGCTTAAACAAAATTAAGCCCCCAATCTCTTGGAGGCGAGCTGATAAACGGTGATAAATTGCTCAAAGAATATAGAGCATCAAAAACAAAATCACCCAAACAATATCGACAAAGTGCCAGTAGACCTCGGCCGCTTCGACTCCAAAGTGAGACTCGCTGCTGTAATGATTTGACTTGAGCGATCGCCACAACACACCCAAAATCAACAGCAATCCAAACAGCACATGTAGTCCGTGAAAGCCAGTCAGCACATAAAAAGTACTGGCAAACAGATTGCTGGTCAGACCAAATTCTAAATGAAAGTATTCATAAAGCTGACCTGCCAAAAACACAGCACCCATCGCAGCCGTGATGCCAAACCAGAGCCGCAGACCTTTTGTGTCGTTCTTTTTGATCGCGGTGTCTGCATTATGAATAATAAAACTACTCGCCACCAAAATCACCGTATTGATTCCAGGGAGTAATAACTCAAGTTTAGGCGTTCCTTCGGGCGGCCAGACGGGCGTAACAGCCCGAAAGGTGATGTAGGCCATAAATAGACCCAAAAAGATCATGCCTTCAGCAACCAGAAAAACAATTACGCCGAGAAGCCGAAAGTCATGATGTTCCGCGTGAGCGGCAACGTGTTCTTCGGCGTGGTTGTAGTTGAGAGAAGTCTTTGCAGAATCGAGGGTTGAGCCTGTCATGAATCTGGAAGAAGTAGGGGACAAGGAGATGCTTTGAAGTTTGAATTAGGGCATCAGGTGATTAAAGGCAGCGACTGATCCAAAATTTGCAGGCTCGCTGAGATGATGACCCGATTTCTTAACTCAAACCTCAAAGCTTGGATTTAGTTATCGGTTGTGGCTTTCACCTTGACGATCGCTCGGACTCACCGCCACCGCCGGGTCAGGTTTTGCTCGCAGCGTAGAGCCAGGCCCAGCCGAAAGCGTCGGATTGTGAGGATCAGACAGGGGAACATCGACCTGCGTAGCACGACTGCCCATTCCATAGTCGTAGGGGCCCGTCGCCAACACGGGGTCAGCGTCAAAGTTTTCAACGGGAGGTGGGGAAGTGGTCATCCATTCCAATGTCAGTCCACCCCAGGGATTACTGCCCGCAGGTTTGCCGCGCAGCCAGCTCCAGCAGACGTTGATGAGGAAGGGCAGCGTCGAGATCGCTAAAAGATAGGCACCGATCGTACACAGCAAATTCAACGCTGCAAACTTGGGGTCATATTCGGCAATCCGACGATTCATCCCTTCGATTCCCAATTTGTGCATGGGCATGAAGGCCAGATTAAAGCCTACATAGCTGAGAACAAAGTGAATTCTGCCCCAGGTCTCGTCGAGCATCTTGCCCGTCATCTTGGGGAACCAGTGATAAAAGGCTCCATACAACCCAAACACACTGCCGCCGAACAACACATAATGCAGGTGAGCAACAATAAAGTAAGTGTCATGAACGTGAATGTCCCAGGGAACAGACGCGACCATGACTCCACTAATACCGCCGATCACAAACAGAGAAATGAATCCCATTGCAAAAAACAACGGACTCTCTAATCGCAACTTACCACCCCAGATCGTCGCCAACCAGCTAAACACCTTAATCCCAGTCGGAACGGCAATGATCATCGACGTGATCATAAAGAACATCCGCAACCAGGGAGGCGTGCCGCTAGTAAACATGTGGTGCGCCCAGACAATCAGCCCCAGACCACAAATGGCAATGCTGGAGTAAGCGATCGCTTTATACCCAAAGATCGGCTTGCGCGAATGCACCGACACAATTTCTGAAATCATCCCAAACACAGGCAAGATCATAATGTAGACCGCTGGATGGGAGTAAAACCAGAACATGTGCTGATAGACGATCGGGTCTCCGCCTCCTGTGGGATTAAAGAAGTTGGTGCCGACTATCAAATCAAACGAAAGCAAAATCAGCGCCCCTGCCAATACGGGAGTCGCAATCAGCGCCAAAAATGATGTAGCCAGCATTGACCAGCAAAACAGAGGCATCTGATTTAACCCCATGCCCGGAACTCGCATTTTGAAGATGGTGACAATGAAATTCACCGCCGCCAAAATCGAAGACGTTCCCAACATCAGGACGCTGAGAATCCAGATCATCTCACCTGCTTTGCCGCTAATCAAACTGAGCGGGGGATATGAAGTCCAACCTGCGCCAGGGGCACCAACCAAAAAGCTGGACATTAAGAGAATCCCTGCCGGGGGAATGATCCAGAAAGCGATCGCGTTCAGCTTAGGAAACGCCATGTCTCGCGCTCCGATCATCAGGGGGATCAGGTAATTGCCAAATCCACCCGTCGCCGCAGGCACAATCCACAAAAAGATCATCACCGTCGCATGGACAGTGAATAAACTGTTGTAAACTTCAGGGCTGACAAAATCAGAGGCGGGTGTTGCCAATTCTGTCCGCACCATCGTCGCCAGAACGCCACCCACCAAATAAAAAATAAACGTGGTGACCAGGTATTGAATCCCGATCACTTTGTGGTCAGTGCTGAAACCAAAGTACTTGCGCCAATCGTTTTTTTCTGGCTCCAAACCCTGGGCCGGAAGATTGGCTTGTTCTTGAAACTGAGCGGCTTGGGTCATAAGAGAAATCCGTGAGTTGTCGTGAGTCATGGGTTATGAACAATTCGCGGTTGGAGAACGGCTCACAACCCACTACCCTTAGCTCATTGAATGGTCATGAACAGAGTTGTCAGGCTTGAGTTGCTGAAGCATCTCTGAAGTGATCCCCACTTGTTTTGCGTAGGGAGCCAGATATTCGGGTTCAGTCAGGTCAGCAGTTTTGGTAGCAAGCGCGGTATCAAGTCCCACTTCGGCACTGGCGATTTGAGATTGTAGCCAGGTGTCAAAGTCAGCCTGTGATTCTACGACAACTTTAGTCTTCATAGCACCGTGGTAAGCTCCACACAGTTCTGCACAGATGAGGGGGTATTCGCCCAATCTGTTTGCCATGAATCGAACTTCGGTTTGTCGTCCGGGCACCGCATCTTGCTTGAGACGAAACTCTGGCACCCAAAAGGCGTGAATCACATCATTGGCGGAGATGTTGACGACGACCTCACGATCGATCGGGACGTGTAACTCAGCCGCTACGACCTCAGTGTTGGGGTAGGTAAACAACCAGGCGTATTGCATTCCTGCGGCGTTGACCACAAAGTCGGGTGGCTTGCTGGTGTCGCCGATTTTGGGAGTCACGGTTCCCAGGGTGGGTGCATCCTGTTTAGGAGGTAAGGATTCGGTGACCGCATCTGTCGCGTCTGCTATCAGAGGAGCGGCGATCGCAGCCCCCGACATTTTGGCCATTTGACTATGATTTTTGCCGTGGTGAGCGACGGAGTGATCCATCGGGTCTTGCCCACCTTCAGCCTGATAGACATCAAAACTGTAGATCGAAAGACCTAACACAATTACCGCTGGGATTGCTGTCCAGACAATTTCTAAAGGAATATTGCCATGAACGGGCGGCCCGTCTGTTTCATCTCCAGGCTTGCGCCCAAAATTGAATACTGAATAGATCAAGATACCGTTGACTAACAAAAAGATGCCTGTGCCAATCACCATCATGGTGTTGAACAGGTTGTCCACCAAAGAGGCGGTGGCGGTGGCGGCAATTGGAAGAAGGTCGTGATTCTGACCGTACCAGAGGCTGACCAAGGTCAGAGCGATACCAGCCAGCAGGGTCACAATCTGACTAGGAATGTTCACAGTTCGTCAAATCTCTACCTAAACAACTGGAAAGTTACTGTCGATCGTAACAAGCGATCTCAAAAAGAAACTGGTAATAACTGTGTAGATTTTGGATTTTAAGGTTTGAAACGATTCAATATCAGGCTCTTAGGATAGATGTGACACGAGGTCTTCAACGGCTAAAGTCCAAAACTGGTGCAGTCCATCTACAAGGTAAAGCAGCCTTTTGGGGACTAGGGGCCAAAACTGCCTATCTTTAAGGTTTTCTTTGGGATCGGGCTACAAAGGAGACAGCAGCCTGGTTCTAAAGTCTTTGTAATTGGAAAAAATACAAAAGCTTCGCGTGATTTGAGATTACCTCATTAAAGTAGAAACTAGAGCGACGGCTCCGCTTTTGATGAAGTTTTATTTCCTTTACTGCCCCAGGGATACAAAAGCAACTTATGTCCAATTCTGTACTACATCGATCTTCTCTCTCGGCCACTCCGGTAAGTGTGAAAACTTGGGTAGCGCGCCTGGTCATTGGACTTGCGATCGCCACCCTCTTTTTAATGGCCGTAGGTAGCGCAACACGGGTGATGAATGCGGGTCTGTCTTGTCCGGATTGGCCCCTTTGTTATGGAGAGTTTGTTCCTCGTCAGCAGATGAATCTCCAAGTTTTTCTAGAATGGTTTCATCGGTTGGTTGCAACGACGATCGGGTTTGCGGCCATTGGGATGACTGCGATCGTTTGGTGGTTTCGCCGCGCCCTTCCTTCCTGGACACCCTGGGCAGCTAGTTTTGCCCTCTTCCTAGTGGTCTTTCAAGGGATTTTAGGGGGGTTAACTGTAACGGAACTGCTGCGGTTTGATATTGTCACTGCCCATTTGGGAACGGGACTCCTGTTTTTTAGTACGCTGCTGGCGATCGGGACAGCGCTCTCGTCCTATCATGGCACTGGAAACGTCGGCAAGCTTAGATGGATTGGCGCGACTGCGGTCGTTTTGGTTTATCTACAAAGTATTTTGGGGGGATTGGTTTCGTCTCAATGGGCGCTACACCAATGCTTTGGAACCAATCAGCTTTGCACCGTGATGAATAGTCATATTGTGGGTGTCGTTCCAGCAACGATCGCAACCTTGACATTAATTGTTCTTTCCTGGCGCACTCCTGCCCTTCACCCTGCGCTGCGTCAGTTGGCTAATCTGGCAGGTTTCTTTTTGCTGCTACAGATTACGCTGGGCGTTGCCACATTTCGTCTACACCTTCAAGTCGAACCGCTGACTATCGCACATCAAGCGATCGGAGCTTCTCTACTGGGAACCTTAGTCGCCTTCACTGTTCTCGCCTTCCGAGACGCACAGGTTTTTCTTATCAAGACTCAAGAAGGATAAAGCAGACAGTCGCCCTTCAGAAAGGATGATTGAATGTCAGCATCGCCAGATGCCAACACCAATCTACTGAAGCCACTTTTTCATCCTTCATCCCTCTCTTCCCCTACTCTCTACCAGATTCAAGAGAATGCAAAACACGACGATCAATGGCATTTCTCGCCGTAATCGAGATTTCCTTCAAGTTATTCAAAGCTATTGTCAGCTGACCAAACCTCGGATCATTTTGCTGCTGCTGATCACTACGGCGGGTGGCATGTGGATTGCGGCTGAGGGACAGGTTGACCCCATTTTGCTGATTGTGACGTTGTTGAGCGGCACTTTCGCCTCAGCCTCGGCAAACACAATTAACTGTCTGTACGATCGCGATATCGATTACATCATGGAGCGTACCCGCGATCGCCCGTTGCCGTCAGGTCGAATCAGTCCTAGAGATGCGCTGATTTTTGCGATCGTGCTGGCGGTGGCTTCGTTTACATTACTGACTGTATTCGCGAATTTGCTAAGTGCTTGTCTCGCGATGTCTGGCATTTTTGTGTATGTTGCCGTTTATACTCACTGGCTCAAGCGTCACAGTACACAGAATATTGTGATTGGAGGTGCGGCGGGGGCGATTCCTCCTTTAGTTGGCTGGGCGGCTGTTACAGGTGACTTAAGCTGGGCGGCTTGGGTGCTATTTGCGATCGTCTTTTTTTGGACTCCGCCTCACTTTTGGGCGTTGGCGATTATGATTCGCGAAGATTACGCCAAAGTTGGTGTGCCGATGTTGCCCGTCGTCGATGGGAATGAAGTCACAAGCCGACAGATTCTCTATTACACGTTGGCCTTAATTCCTATCACCTTGCTGCTTGTGTATCCGCTACATGTGATGGGTGTGGTCTATGCTGCGATCGCCCTTCTGCTGGGTGGCTTCTTCGTCAAAAAAGCGTTGGAACTGATTCAAGCACCGTCTGATTTGATGGTGGCGCGATCGGTGTTCAAGTACTCGATTTTGTACCTGATGCTGCTTTGTGCAGGGATGGCTGTAGACAGCTTGCCTGTGACTCACCAGATTGTGGAAGCGATCGGAGCTAACCTTCAAGCACTGGTGTCTACACTGCCTTGGGCTTAGAAGCTTTTGTGAGTAACGGCTAGAAGGTAAATTTTGATCTTTCGGCTGTTACTCACCTGTTTTAGAAATTTTCAAACTAAAAAGAAATCCTGCATTCTCGCTAAGGTGTCCCCAGAATCTCTACAATAGAAGTCAGGCATTCTTAAGATTTGTATCAATTTGGGAGGAGTCCAAATGTCTCCTGCTGTTCTTATCGAAAAGCTTCAAAAGCGCTACGGTTCGACGGAGGCGGTCAAAGACGTTTCTCTACAGGTCGAGCCGGGTGAAATTTTTGGGCTATTGGGCCCCAACGGAGCCGGAAAAACGACCACGCTGCGATGCCTTTGTACGTTAGCTGATTCCGACGCTGGAAAAATCGAAGTGTCTGGCGTTTCGGTCATCGACAATCCACGATCAGCTCGTCAACGTCTCGGCTATGTGGCGCAAGAAGTCGCTCTCGACAAAATGCTGACCGGACGCGAACTGTTGGAACTGCAAGCCGCGCTCTATCATCTGCCTCGTGCCGCCATTCAGCAGCGCATTCCTGAAATGCTGACTCTGTTGGGCTTAGACGAATGGGCAAACAAAAAGTCGGGTACGTATTCGGGTGGCCTCCAGAAACGGCTAGACTTGGCCGCAGGACTGCTTCACAAACCGGATGTGCTGGTTTTAGACGAACCGACCGTCGGCTTGGACATTGAGGGCCGAGTCGCCGTGTGGAATTTTTTGCGGCAGTTACGGGATCAAGGCACCACAGTTTTGATCACCAGCCATTATCTGGAAGAAGTGGACGCTCTTGCCGATCGCGTTGCCATTATCGATCGTGGCATCGTCATCGCATCCGGCACCCCTTCCGAACTCAAGGATCGAGTGGGCGGCGATCGAGTAACCTTGCGGATTCGAGAATTTTCACCGATCGAGGAAGCCGAGCAAGCCAAAATCTTGTTGGAATCGCTGCCGCTCGTTCAGCAAGTGATCATCAACAGTGCTCAAGGAAACTCTCTCAATCTGGTGGTCGAGCCTCAGAGCGAAGCGCTAATGACCATTCAGCAGAGCCTTCAGCAAGCCGGACTCCCGACGTTTGGCATTTCTCAGGCGCGTCCCAGTCTTGATGACGTGTACTTGAGCGCCACAGGTCGCACCCTACTGGATGCCGAACTAGCCGCCGCCGGGAGTCGTGACCCCAAAGCTGAAAAGAAACAAAACATGCGGTAAGCGTTTTTAGCTTTAGGTCAAGCCATTTGATCAAGCTGAAGCTTCAAAATTCAAAACTTAAACCCTATTTGCCTTATGAGTCGCACCATTACTCCACCCAACTCAGAGTTTCTGAAAGATCAAGGCACGATCGCTCCCAATCAGCAGAGCGCTCTGGGTGACTTTACTCAAGAAACCACCGCTTTGACTCGTCGCCTATTTATCCAACTTCAGCGTCGTCCTTCTACTCTGGCGGCTGGTATTATTCAACCGCTGATGTGGCTGGTTTTGTTTGGCGCACTGTTTCAAAACGCGCCGCAAGGATTGTTTGGGGAAAGCACCAGTTACGGACAGTTTTTGGGCGCTGGAGTGATTGTCTTCACCGCGTTTGGAGGTGCCTTAAATGCTGGGCTGCCCGTGATGTTTGACCGCGAGTTTGGCTTTTTGAATCGGCTGTTGGTGGCTCCGTTGGCTTCCAGATTCTCGATCGTGATGGCATCCGCTATCTTTATTACGACGCTGAGTTTGATTCAGACGGGAGCGATCGTGGCGATGAGTGCGTTCTTAGGGGCAGGTTTACCCAATGCTTTGGGGCTGGCGCTTGTCGCGTTGATTGTGCTGATGTTGGTATTGGCGGTGACGGCTTTGAGCTTGGGGCTGGCCTTTGCGCTACCAGGGCATATTGAGTTAATCGCCGTGATTTTTGTGACAAACTTGCCGTTGCTATTTGCCAGTACTGCGCTGGTGCCCCTGTCGTTTATGCCCAAGTGGTTACAGGTGGTGGCGACGCTGAATCCGTTGAGCTATGCGATCGAGCCAATTCGCTACCTCTATCTCCACAGCGACTGGAATTTGGGAAGTGTGATCATGCAGGCACCCTGGGGAGCCGTCACGCTAGGCACTTCTCTGCTGATTTTGTTGAGCTTTAATGTGATTGCGTTTCTGTTGATTCAGCCCTTGCTGCGTCGGAGTTTGGCTTAGGTTGCTTGACACATCCGACTCCTTGCTTTGTGAAGGGTGAGGAGTTTTTGGGTAACAATCTGATCGAATTTGCGAGAGAAATATCCAGACAATTGCGTTTTGAGTAGAATTAGCAGTAGTATCCCTTCGGTAAATCTCAACATGAAAACCAAACTTACGATCGTCGGTCTCATGAGCTTGGGGATCGTGGCAATTGCTCAACCCATCTTTGCTCAAACTGCTCCTGCTGCGACAACGATTGACCCGTTCAAAGATACACAGTCGAGTGATGCGCTTTCCAATCTTTTCAACAATCGCAGTGACAGTACTGGGGCAACGACTGGCGTGTTTGACTTGATCCAACGGATCACAAGCGGCACCAATCAAGGCGATTTTCGAGCGCAACAACAACAAAACCTGGACGATGCAGCCGCCCAGTTTCGTGCACAACAGCAAAAGTTACTCCGCCAACAGCCGATCGCTCCTTCGACTCAAGCAGTTCCTTCGGTGACAACTCCCGCCACTCCGTAACTAAAGCGCTGGTGAATAAAGTCTCTGGCAGTCCTTTCCCAAGAAGGGTTATCTCCAACCTTTCTAACTAAACTAACCTCTCATTTTGCAGTTGAGGTGGAGACAGACTTGAACTCGAACTTTTTGCCCGATCGCATTGGCATTACTTTGACAATTGCCAGTTCAGTCGGGCGATCGCCTTTGGGTGAAAAGCTGACGGGGTGAAGTGCGCCCATTACAGAAAACTTGGGGTCAGCCAACACTCGACGAATGCCGCTGCGGGTGGGAGACTGCTGCATCGCGCCAATCAGTGCCTGGGTTGCATCGTAGGAAAGAACAGTACGCCAGTTGACACGATCGCCCCACAGCGTTTTTGCTTGCTTCTGAAAGGGAGAGCGATCGATGTCTGCCTGATACGCAGGAACGGCAAGCGTCATGCCTGAGACAGCTTTTCCGCCCACTTGCAGCGTTTTGGGTAAGTAAAAAGCATCTCCCGCTAAAAGAGGCAACCGATTTTGATTGGCATCGACGACGAGCAGCGTTCGTTCAAAAAACTCTTGATTGGGTGCCAGCATCATCACCTCAGCCCCCTTTTTGATCACGTCTTCAACGCTGTCTACGGGGTTAAAATCTGGTTTGCTCAAATCGACTTCCTCAATCACCTGGCCTTTGCCGCTGTAGTAGAGCGCATCCTTAAAAGCATCTTTGAGCGACTTGCTGTAAGTGCTGCCTGAATTGTAGAACACGGCTGCTTTGCGCTTTTTAAGCTGCGTCACCATATACTCGGTGAGTTTTTTGGCAGGCGCTTGATCGCTCGGCATCGTCCGAAACATGTAGGGACTGAACCCCGATAGCTGTACAGCAGAACTGATCGGCGAAATCGCGACTAATTCCTCTGATTCGTAAATCTTGGCGGCAGCTAACGTGGTGTCGCTTGTCCCGTGGCCAACGACTCCTAAAAGGTTGGAATCGGCTGCAAACGAGGCGGCGACTTCTTTGGCAAGTTCGGGTTGGCTGTCGTCGGTGGCGATCGCAACTTTCAACTGAACCCCATTAATTCCGCCAGATTGGTTCACCTGGGTTTGGGCCTGAGCCACACCGCGCAACACTTCCGCCGAGGTCGAGGGCTGAGTGCTGAGGGGGACGGCCACGCCGATCGTATAAGATTTCTTCTCCCCAATGCGAATGTTATTGAGGTAAATTAGCGCTTCCGGGTCAAATCGATTCATGCGACGAGCTTTCTCAAGCAGGGTGGCAGCCAGAGGCAACTTTCCTGCGGTGAGTTGTTCGGCTGCTTCTTGCTTAAGGGGAGCGGTGATTCCAGGAGCCAAGACTCTTTCGCCAAAGCTGATTTGATCAGAGCCGGGACGGACGATCGGGGAGGCAATCGGGGGCGCAAAATTTCGGACACCTGTCCAGGTTGCTAGAGTGACGGCGACGGTGGCTCCAATTCCAGCAGCGATCGTGAGCGGTAGTCTCCAATTTGACCTCAGCCGTTGGCTTTGCGACTGGCTTTGTGGCCGTATGGGGGAGCGGCGAACGGCATCAAATTTAGACAGGGGAAGTTGAGTGTGAGTAGGGGCTTGCTTGAGGGCTTGAAGCGCTTCTAAAGCCTCAGTCGCCGATGCATAACGCTGGTTAAAGTGAAATTTGGTCATCTTCTCCAGCACGATCGCCAACTCATCTCGGACTTCAACGCGATCGCGCCAGATCAATTCACACGTATTGGGGTCTTGGGGCAGTTGGGACGGTCGCGCCCCGGTCAGCGCCTGAATGCCAATCACGCCCAGGGCATAAATGTCGCTACTAAATCGCGGTTTACCTAAACATTGCTCACTCGCCCCATAGCCCGACGTATAGACAGGCATACTCATCTGGGTGGTTCTGGAATCGTCCACCACGGACTGAGCAATATTTTTGACCGCGCCGAAATCGATGAGAAAGATCTTGCGATCGCTTGCCCGCCGAATTAAATTATCTGGCTTCAGGTCACGATGAATCACGCCATGAGCATGAACAAACTCCAATATTTCCAGCACTTCTTCTAGCAACTCAATGACCTGAGTTTCAGAAAACTGGAATCCTAGCGTCAGTTCCTCACTGAGCGGGTGCCCTTCAATGAATTCTTGAACCAGGTAAAATTCTTCATCTTCCTCAAAATACGCCAGCAGTTGGGGAATCTGCTCATGTCGTCCCAGCTTTTCGAGCGTTTCGGCTTCCGCCAAAAACATTCGTCTGGCTTGTCTGACGATCGCCGGATCTTGGCTGGCAAAACTCAGATGCTTTAACACACAGAGAGGGTTGCCTGGACGCTGGGTGTCTTCTGTCACATAAGCATGACCAAACCCGCCAGACCCCAGGATTCTGACAATCCGATAGCGCGAACTGAGCAATCGTCCTAGCATTGCGACCAGAGATGGTAGACAAGCTTATTGTATGGCGATATGAGGGAATGAGGGCGAGGGAGAACTTTGTTCCGCTGCGCGGGGAGGGATGAGGGATGAGGGATGAGGGATGAGGGATGAGGGATGAGGGATGAAGATTGAGCATGGACATGAGTGGGTGCTGACGGCGGAGGAGGCGATCGTGATTCAGCAACGGTTGCGGGGGGAGGTGGTGACGATCGACCGATTTGGGGCGGTGCGGTTTGTGGCGGGGGTGGATGTGGGATTTGAAGAAGAGGGGGCGGTGACTCGTGCGGCGGTGGCGGTTTTGAGTTATCCAGAATTGCAGGTGTGTGATCAGGCGATCGCTCGCCGTCCGACAGCGTTTCCTTATATTCCGGGGTTTCTGTCGTTTCGAGAAGTGCCTGCGGTGCTGGATGCGTTAGAAAAAATTCAGATTGTGCCGGATTTGCTGCTGTGTGACGGTCAGGGAATCGCCCATCCTCGACGGTTTGGGATTGCCTGTCATTTGGGGGTGTTGACGGGGTTACCGACGATCGGAGTCGCAAAGTCTCGACTCGTGGGCAAGTTTGCAGAGGTTCCCGATGAGCGTGGGGCGTGGCAACCACTTCTGGATAAAGGCGATCGCATTGGCGCAGTTTTGCGGACTCGTCCGGGCACTCTTCCTTTGTTTATTTCATCGGGACATCGGATCAGTTTGGAGACTGCGATCGCTTATGTGATGGGCTGTACTCCCAAGTATCGTTTGCCTGAGACGACTCGCGTTGCCCACAAGTTGGCATCGGGTTGAATAAGCGCTGCACGTCTTGAGAACTTGTGTCTTAAGAACTTGTGTCTTAAGAACTTGTTAAGAGAAAGACACTCTTTAATTTCTTTGATTAATGTAAATGAAAAGATACCTCCTAACTGCGTCTTTGCCCCGTTGAGATGAATTCATCCATCGGGGTTTTTTGATGACTACGCTACTTTTTTCCGCGTGATGTCGATCGCAATCTTGCCGCCAAAATCAGGAATCGGAGCCGCAAGTTTGACTAAATTGACGCGCACCTGATCGACGCGATCGAACCCCAAAACCAATTCGGCAATTACAGTCGCCATCCGTTCTAGCAGCGTAAACCGAGACGCTCTGACAATTTTCTGAACGCCCTCAATTACATCACAATAATCGAGCGTGTCTTGAAGACGATCACTCTGACCAGAGAGTGACAAATCGAACCAGAGCGTTAAGTTAACTTCAAACCACTGTCCCAAAACCTGCTCTTCGGGAAGCGCCCCTGTGTAGCCATACGCCCGAATCTCACTGATCTGAATGCAATCCATTACTTTTTGCTCACCGTGGACAAATGGCTACCCTTAAATCGATAGCCCTTTTGTACATAGTAATTCTTAACCCAAACACCAAACCGCTTAATAGAGACTGTTTCTGGCTCTGATACACGATCGAACTGAGCCATCAGCTTTGGCATCACAGGAAACCAATCATCCGACAAAATTACTGCATTTTCCTGGGTTGACGAGTGACTAGGGATACCCCAAAAATCGAACTGATCCACGCGATCGGAGAGAGCAATTACGTTTGTGGTGTTGAGTTGAAAGGCGAGTGCGGAAGCCGATCGATAGTCGGTTGTTATGAGTAATGGCGTTCCTTCTAGTGTTGCAGCTTGCGTTCTCACAGCGGTTGCGACTTCATTCCAGCCATACAGCATTCGTGAATCCGGATCAGCATCTCGACTCACCAAAGCTGATAGCGGCAGCAGTCCGTAGTGAATCGTCAACAAGGCTGCAAACAACAGTCCGTAAAGCTGTGTAGCCAGAAAGGACGTTCGAGAGGCAAAGAGCGGCGGCAACAGTGGAAACAGCATCAAATAAGCAGTGATGTTCCAATAATAGAGCGCAGCAGAAATCAGAGAAAGAACGGTTAATAGAACAGACGAAACGGCAAACACCCAGAACGCAACTACCGGATAAAGCGAATTCTCACGCATTAGAGGAGACGGAGATTTTAAACTTCGATAAAACGCTTTCCAGTAAAAAGGAGACACCACAAAAAACGAAGCAATCACAAACGCGAGGAATGGGCCAATCTTAAGACTAAAATCACTGGACTGAACGCTACGATCCACATAATACTGAAGCGACTGAAACTGATTAGAAACGTTCCAAATCAGAATTGGAATACTCGAAAGTGATACGAGCACGCCTGCAACATACAACCGACGATCTCGCCACAAAGAACGGACTCGACCATCAACAATCAGCGTTGCGATGAACCCGAATGCCACAAAAACAGCATTGTATTTACACAAAATGGCGCATCCCAGTGCGATCGCGGCTCCATAGAGTCTCCAGGTTTGGGGTTGGCGATCGACATAGCCATCGAGAAACATCACGAACAGATACATTGAGACGAGCGAGAATGTGATTAACCAGTGGTCATGCCACGCCAAAGATAAAAATAGAAAATACAAAGGAGATGCCAAAACCAACATCAAAGTTAACAAAACGTAATGCCAGGTGTTCTGACGATAAAGATAATTAACAATGCGGTAGTAGGTATAAAAAAGAACAGCATTACTGAATAAATTTGGCAATCGCAACGCAAAAGTAGACCGTCCTAAAAGCGCTGTAAAACTGCCTTGAATCCACGCATTTAACGGCGGATGATCATAATAAGATAAAGCTGGATGCCTTCCCCAAAGCCAATAGTAAGCCTCATCGGGGTTTGGAAACACTCCAACCCAGAAGATCAGCCGCAGAAGGACAAAGCTCATCAAAAAAAACAACCAAAATTTCGGCATGATTCAAGCAAATAAGGCGTAAGATTTACAGAAGCCGTATCCAGGAGATCACAAACTGCTGAATATACTTGACGCAGTTCTCAGAATTGTTAAATTGTTACATCGATTACTTCTCGATCGTAGTTTTTCCAATAGTCTAATTTGACCAGTGACTGCATAATGTTTCGGCACTATTCGGCACTATTTAGACACTGCCATCGCTTCTGTTTTGAGGAGTCAAATTGTGAGTAGACGATCGCTTTACCTCCCCCGTCGCCAGGTGATTCGCGGACTGCTGGGCACTGCTGCCTTTGGGCTTTCATCTCGTTTGTGGACAGGCTGTTCTAGCCAGACTCCTACCGCTTCGACACCAACCAGTCCAGGAGCCAGTCCCGCTTCTGACAAGCCGCTTGTGATGGGCTTTCTCTACGTCGGCGCAAAGGACGATTTTGGTTGGAATCAGGCTCACGCAGAAGGCAAAGAAGGAGTCTCGAAAATTGCAGGCGTAAAAACTGTTGAGCAGGCAAACGTTCCAGAGACGACCGAAGTGCAAGAAGCCATGCGAAACATGATCGAGCAAGATGGCGCAACGGTGCTGTTTCCAACTTCCTTTGGCTATTTTGATCCCCATATTCTCAAGCTGGCCGCAGACTATCCCAATGTGCAGTTTTTTCACTGTGGCGCACTTTGGAAAGAAGGACTACCCAACAACATTGGCAGCTACTTTGGCGACGTGGATGAAGCGCAATATGTAGCGGGTCGAATTGCCGCCCAAACCTCCAAAACAGGCAAGCTCGGATTTGTTGCCGCCAAGCCGATTAACCCAGTGCTCAGAAATATTAACGGCTTTATGTTGGGCGCACGCAGCGTCAAGCCAGACATCACAATGAAGGTGATTTTTACAGGAGATTGGGCGCTACCCGTCAAAGAAGCCGAAGCTACCAACTCACTCGCTGACCAGGGAATCGATGTCGTCGGGATGCACGTAGACAGTCCCAAAGTCGTGATCGAAACCGCCCAAAAACGCGGAATTTTTACCTCTGGCTTCCATACCGTTCAGGCTTCGCTCGCTCCTCAGTCTTATCTCACGGGCACCGCCTGGGATTGGACAAGCGTCTACACCAGCTACGCCGAACTGATCAAATCAGGCAAAACCTTGATGAATGGCGGCATTCCCCATCTGATTCGCGGCAGTCTCAAAGAAAAATTCGTCAAACTCGCGCCCTATGGGTCGGCCGTTGCTGACGCTGCCAAAAAAGACGCAGACGATACGATAGCCAAAATCGCCAGTGGAGATCTCTCAGTTTATAAAGGCGCGATCGCAGACAACGCCGGACAGGTGAAAATCCCTTCGGGCACAGCCTACAAAATCACCGACCCCGCTCTCGACAAAGTGAACTGGCTGGCAGCAGGTGTCATTGGTAGTGCAAGTTAAAACTTATGTTGACAAACTCTCAATGGCGCAGGACTGCTGAAGCGATCGCCATTCCCATCGGTGCTTTACTCTTTTCTCTGGTGTTGTTTGGGTTGTTTTGCGCGGCGGCGGGGGCGAATCCGTTTGCTGTGTATGCAGCGATTTACAAAGCGGCATTTGGGAGCTGGTTTGCCTTTCAGAATACGTTGATTCGGGCGGCTCCGTTGATGTTGACTTCGCTGTGTACGGCGCTTCCGGCTCGATTGGGGCTGATGATTATTGGCAACGAAGGGGCGCTGGTCATGGGTGGAATTGGTGCGATCGCGGCAGGGCTGTCTGTGGCTAATTCGGCTCCGGCGATCGTCGTCCAAACCGTGATGGCCCTGGCCGGAATGCTGGCAGGAGGTTTATGGATTGCGGCGGTGGGTGCCCTGCGTCACTATCGAGCGGTAAATGAAACCATTAGCAGTCTGTTGATGAACTATATTGCGATCGCCCTGCTTAATCATCTGGTGGCTGGCCCGATGCGCGATCCAAGTTCGCTTAACAAGCCGTCGAGCTACCCGATTCCAGACATTGACAAACTGGGGACGCTGCCCGATACGCGCATTCACTACGGCTTGCTGTATGGAATTATTGCCTGTGTGATCGCTTACATTTTGATTCAGCGTACTACTTTTGGATTTGCGGCCCGCACTGCTGGCGGAAACGTCAAAGCGGCTCGAATTGCAGGCTTGCCCGTCGGCAAACTCACCGTCGCCATCTGCTTTTTAGCAGGCTCTTGTGCAGGTCTAGCAGGCATGGTCGAAGTGGCGGCCGTTCATGGTCGAGCCAATGAATCTTTGAATGCTAACTATGGTTACGCTGGGATTCTCGTCGCATTTATCGCTCGATATAATCCGATCGCTGCCAGCGTTGTCGCCGTTTTGCTCGGTGGTATTCTCGCTAGTGGTAGCATTCTTCAGCGTCAGTTAAATCTGCCCGATGCCACAGTGTATGTTTTTCAGGGGTTAGTGTTTCTCGTTGTCCTATACAGCGAATCATTGTACGGGCGGTTTGCCGTGTTTAAGGAGCGCGAAGCAAAGATCGAGTCTTCGGCAACCGTTTAGAAAGTTAGGAGTGGAGAAATGGCAACAGAAGCGATCGGCTGGTGGGGTGTTCCGTTAGGCATTGTGGCGGGGATTTTGCGCGGCAGTGCGCCCTTCTTATTTGTCAGTTTGGGCGAATGTCTGACCGAAAAAAGCGGCAAAATCAACCTGGGTTTAGAAGGGACGCTGCTAATGGGGGCGATGAGCGCTTACGGCGTGTCTTATCTAAGTGAAAAAACAGTGGGGGCAGCGATCGCTCCCTGGCTGGGGGTCTTAGTTGCAGGTTTTGCCGGGATGCTGTTGGGCTTCATTCACGCCTGGTTGTCTCAACAGCCCAAAGTCAATGATGTCGCTGTGGGCATTGCCATGATCATCTTTGGCAGTGGAGTAGCATTCTTTTTGGGCAAGCCTTTTATTCAGCCGCCCGCTCCTCAGCTTCCGTCCTTCTCTCTGGGCTGGTGGAGCAGTATTTCTCAGGTCGAGGCCGCGTTAAGAATCAATCCGCTGTTTGTGATCGGGATTCTGATTGCCCCTTTCATGGCCTGGTTCTTTAAATCGACGCGCTGGGGGTTGTTTATTCGAGCCGTCGGAGACAGCCCCGATGCCGCTTTAGCGATGGGCATTTCGGTCAAAAAAGTGCGGATGCTGTGCATTATTGCGGGCAGCTTTTTGGCAGGAATCGGGGGCGCTTATCTGTCGCTCTACTATCCCGGTAGCTGGTCAGAACGGATTTCGAGCGGTCAGGGGCTGATGGCGGTGGCGCTGGTGATTTTTGCTCGATGGAACCCAATTCAGTGTTTGTGGGCATCGATGCTGTTTGGGGGAGCGCAGTCTCTCGGCCCTGCCTTGCAAGCGGTTGGTATTGAGGGTGGCTATTATTTGTTCAACGCTTCGCCTTACATCTTGACATTGCTGATCATGATTGTGACTTGCTCTCCCAAGAAGACGCTCACGGGCGCACCGGGGGCCCTAGGCACGATTACTTAGAAATGCGGATTAGCGACGATCGACCGTTGCCGGAGTCATTCCCCTTCGCCTCAACTCTCTGCGATTGAGTTTGGAATCATCTTGAGGAGTCTAGACATCACATTCTTTGCAGCGTGGGAACTCTAGAACGGTCAAAGATGAGGGATGTTTACTATGACGAAAGCCAATCGAATCAGTGCAGCATTGACGCAAGCAGACCGAGAGGTGGTGATGTCGGCAATTTTGACCATCAAATCGAAGCTGCCGTTTTTGGTTGATTTGACGGCGGAGGAGCGAAAAGCCCTGCCGAAGATGGGAGATAAGAGCCGAGCGTTTGTGAGCAAGGCGCTAGAGGTGGCGACGCAGAACCCAGACTTTTTGCCCCGTGCGTTTGATCTTGATGAGATGAGGCGGGATGTGGAATTGTTTGAGTCTGTGTACCCGATCGTGGTGGCGTTGTCTCAGCTACAAGAGTTGGTGGATGATACGGCGATGGCAGCGGGGAGTGAGGCCTATGAGGCGGCGTTGCAGGTCTACAATTACGCGAAGGCGAGCGGAAAGGTGGGTGGTTTGAATGCGGTGGTGGGTGAGATGGGGCAACGGTTTGCTCGGAAACCTCGCAAGGCGAAGGCCGAGGCGGCGACATCTAGTAAAGATGCTCAGTAATTAAGGCTCTAAGGGTGACAATTGAGGCTCAGAGGTTGGAGATTAGAGCAAAAAGCTCGACGTTCCGAGTTCTGAGCTTTATTTTCTGAGTTCTAAGCTCGAAGGGTGGAGTTCTAAGCTCGACGTTTCGAGTTCTGAGGTCAAATGGTGGAGTTCTAAGCTCGAAGAGTGGAGTTCTAAGCTCGAAGGGTGGAGTTCTAAGCTCAACGTTCCGAGTTCTGAGCTTTATTTTTTGAGTTCTAAGCTCGAAGAGTGGAGTTCTAAGCTCGAAGGGTGGAGTTTGAAGACTGAATAAGCACTCTAAGAAGCAAAAGCGTCGCGTTTCTTAGGTGAAAAAATAGAGGCCGAGTCGCTCTACTGAGAGTGTCAGGTTCTATACTGATGCAGCTAACTGGAGAATTCTAAAAAACTTTGGGGTTCTTGATGTTTGACTAATTGCATCAACTAACAAAAGTTCCATGACCTTAGCTGATATTCTCAAAGACTCTAACTATAAGCTATCTCAGTTTGAAGATGAGGAAATTGAACACTTAGAACAGGCGATCGTTTTCAAGCATACAAAGAACGGGGATGTGCCTCATGTAAGTTGTTTGGTGCGAAACAAGCTAATTAAACTTACGCCTGAAGAAGTTGTGAGGCAGCTTTATTTGCGCGTGTTGACTGAGCGCTATCACTACCCAGTGGGGCGGATTCAGGTGGAATATGAGGTGTCGTTTGGCCGGGAGAAAAAGCGGGCAGACATTGCGATCGTGGATAAAGACCGTCCGAATGTGCCGTATATCATTGTGGAACTGAAAAAGCCGAAGCTGAAGGACGGCAAAGACCAGTTGCGCTCTTATTGCAATGCTACAGGGTCGCCGATCGCGGTTTGGACGAATGGTGATCAGATCTCGCACTACCATCGCAAAGACCCGAACTACTTTGAAGACATTACCGATATTCCCAACGCTAATCAAACGCTGGCAGATGTTCTAAATATTCGATTTACGCTGGAAGATTTAGTCAAGAAAGACAAGCTGGTGACGGAGAAGAAGTCGCTGAAGACCTTGATTCAAGAAATGGAAGACGAGGTGCTTGCAAATGCTGGGGTTGATGTCTTTGAGGAACTGTTTAAGCTGATTTTTACCAAGCTGTTTGATGAGTGGGAGTCGGGGCGGGGCAATCGCCGTCAGACGCGGGTGCTAGAGTTTCGCAACACTGGGCAAACGGAAGGCGAACTGCGAGCCAAAATTCAGAAGTTGTTCGATCGCGCTAAAAAGAAATGGCAGGGCGTGTTTAAGGACGGGGATAAAATCTCGCTGAGTCCTTCCCATTTGTCGATCTGCGTCTCGTCGTTAGAGAACGTCAAGCTGTTTAACTCGAATCTGGATGTGGTAGATGAGGCATTCGAGTATTTGATTAACCAGACCAGCAAAGGGGAAAAAGGGCAATACTTCACACCGCGCTATGTGATTGATATGTGCGTGAAGATGCTCAACCCTAAAGCGGATGAATCGCTGATTGACACGGCGGCTGGGTCGTCGGGCTTTCCGGTTCACGCCATGTTTTATGTGTGGCGACAGATTTACCGCGATGAAGGGTTAACCATTGACCCGATGTTTACTGCCGATGAGAAATTGCCTGCTTGTGAAGACTACGTGACCGAAAAAGTGTTTGCGATCGACTTTGACGAAAAGGCGGTACGGGTGGCGCGAACGCTGAACCTGATTGCAGGGGACGGGCAAACGAATGTGCTGTACCTAAACACGCTGGATTATGAGATGTGGGAAGAACGCATCAAGGATGATGACTGGCGCGATGTCTACAACGATGGGTTTAAGCGGTTGCGGGGCTATCAGGCGCAGAAGGGCGACTATAAGGCGTTTAAGTTTGACATTGTGATGGCGAATCCACCGTTTGCAGGAGAGATTAAAGAGCAACGGATTACCGCGAAGTATGATCTGGCGCTGAAGCCCAACGGCAAACGGGCGGAGAAGATGGGGCGAGACATTTTGTTTATTGAACGGAATCTGGATTGCCTGAAGCCTGGAGGCAGAATGGCGGTGGTGTTGCCGCAGGGACGGTTTAATAACTCGTCGGATAAACACATTCGAGATGTGATTGCGGAACGGTGCCGCATTTTGGCGGTGGTGGGGCTGCATGGCAACACGTTTAAGCCGCACACGGGCACAAAAACGTCGGTACTGTTTGTGCAGAAGTGGAATGATGACCCGAAGGTGGGGGCGCTGTGCCCCAGAGTGGAGGACTACAACATCTTTTTTGCGACGATGCGAAAAAGCGGTAAGGACAATTCGGGTGAAAAAATCTACGTGAAAAAGCCGGATGGGTCGGGTGAGTTTTTCCTAGATGGTCATGATCATTTAATTGTGGATCATGACTTGTTTAACCACGATGGTCTGACCGAAGACGGCATCGCTGAGGCTTTTATTGAGTTCGCCAAAAAGGAAAAGCTCAGTTTTTTTAGGCAAAGCCCATCTGTTACGCCGTTCGATCGTGCAAAGTACGATCGAACGGCGTAACAGATGGGCTAGAAGCAAATGAAGTTAATTTCAAAACTGTTGAGAATGAAAGCTATTCCTTTAGGATAGATAGCACTTTCTTTCATAAAGAATTCTTTCTTTCTGTTCTACATGATTTAAAGTGCGTTGAGTTCAGCCAGTTCTGCATCATCAAAAGTGGGACAACACCAACGGACAGAGACGAGACACTAAAAGAAGGAACTATCCTCCTCAAAACCAATGATATTAGGAATAACATCCTTACTAATAATGATATAGAAAACTTTTTCTATATCAACGAGGAGATCAACCAAAGAATGCAAAACACAGAATTGGAGGCAGAAGACGTATTAATTAATATTGTCGGTGCTACAACGGATGTTATTGGTCGTGCCGCGATCGTAGCTTCAGATTTTCCAAAGTCAAATATCACTCAAGCAATGAGTCTTTTAAGAATTCAAGACAAAGAATCTATAGATCCTTACTATCTGTTTTCTTTTTTAGCCGGAAAGTATGGCAATCAACAGGTTAGAAGAATTGCTAGACCAACAGGACAATACAATTTAAATCTGATTGAGGTTGGTACATTCAAAATTCCAGTTTTACTAGGTGATTTTCAACTTCACTTGAGAAAGCTAGTTAATCAGTCTCAGAAATTAATTGAACAGTCTAAAAATATATATAAACAAGCTGAAGAGTTGCTGTTGTCGGAGCTTGGGTTGAAGGACTGGCAACCGATCGAAGACACCATTGCAGTCAAGCGGTTTTCTGATTCCTGGGGCGGGTGCGATCGGGGTGATGCCGAACACTATAAACCGAGGTACGACCAGATCTTAGATGAACTCAATAAACTCAAGCCTGAAAAAATCGCTCATCTCAAAGAACTTTTAATCACGATCACCAATGGTCAAACACCCCTACGCCACGATTTAGGGATTGGAGAAGTTAAGTTTCTCACGGCTGAACACATCGACGACTTTAGAATTAACTACAACACTGAGAAACGAGTAACGCTTCAACATCACGCAACTGAATTAACTCGTACTCATTTGGTGAAGGGAGATGTTCTACTCACCATCAAAGGAAAGGTTGGCAATGCTGCTGTCGTTGATAATCTCGACGAGCTAGTTAACATCAATCAAGATGTTGCTCTAATCCGACTTGTAGCAGATATTCACCCTTACTACATCGCTGGATTTATTAACTCTGTTGCTGGCAAGCTACTTATCCAACAAACTTGCACTGGGCAAATAAATCCGTTTTTGAGTCTCGGCAATTTGCGTAAAGTTAAGATTCCACTCTTTAAAGCTGAACTCATGAATGAGCTAGGCAACGCAATTCAAGCAAAAGTTGAATCTGCTCGTCACGCAGCTTATCAATCGAAACAACTGTTGGAAATTGCTAAAACAGGGGTAGAACGAGCGATCGAGGAAGATGAGGAGCGCGCGATCGCGTGGATGAACCAACAGCTTGAAGTTTTGAACATCGAATTCAATGCCTAAAACACAAGGAGGAACAATGTCTGAAATCAGTCTTAATCAAACTGAACTCAAAGAGATCTTGAAAGCAGCGATCGTTGAAGTCCTTCAAGAGAATAGAGAGGAATTTTCTGAACTGCTCGCGGAGGCACTAGAAGATATTGGGTTACAAGGAGCGATCGCAGAAGGTGAAACAACAGAGTTAGTGAGCAGAGAAACCATTTTTAAAATTTTAGGATCGTAATTGTGGATGTAGCCTTTAGAAAAAGCTTCGAGAAAGATTTAGGCAAGCTTCGAGATCAAGCACTGCTCGAAGGAATCAGGGCAGAAATCGAAGCAGTTGAAAATGCTGAAACCTTGCAAGACGTGAATAATCTTAAGAAGATCAAGGGCGAAGACAATTACTATCGCATTAGGGTCAGAGACTACAGAATTGGACTGACTGTTGACGGAAATATTGTTACCTTTGTAAGAGTTTTGCACCGCAAAGAGGTTTACCGATACTTTCCTTAGCGTCCCTCCCAGAGATTGGTCAAACAAGTGCCCTCGCTGCACAAAAGATTAGCAAACGCAAAAATGGCTTCAGACCAAAAGACGATCGAGCAGCAAATTAAAGTCAGCGATCGTTTTGATCAACCAGTTTACAAATTCTGTAAATTGATGGCGTAGATGAATCAAAACTTTGAAGTCGTAACGGTAGAGGTAGCATTTAGAATTCGTATCGTCAGAAACAATTTTTTTTGTCTAGAAGCACGATAGTTGAAGTGTTTTCAACTCTGTATTATTGAATAGCCTAGAAAAAAGATCTAAATCTTTTTCCACTCCTGCTCTATAGTCATTTCTATGAATACTGCTCTAGAAGCCACCGAAGCCAAAGAACTCAATTTGCCGCCTCAGTTAGAAGTGGTCAACATGACCAAACGATTTGGCACCATGACCGCGCTGGATAACGTGTCGATGACGCTGCGATCGGGCACTTTCCACGCCCTCCTAGGAGAAAACGGAGCCGGAAAAAGTACCCTCGTCAAATGTGTGATGGGCTTCTATACGCCGACGGCCGGTGAGGTGAGAGTTGGGGGAGAAGTGAGAACGATCGCCAGCCCCCGCGATGCTCAAAAATACGGGATCGGCATGGTGTATCAGCATTTCACTTCCGTTCCGGCGATGACGGTTGCCGAAAATCTGGTTCTCTCTCGCTACGAAAGCCCCAACTTCATCAACTGGAAGGCTGAATACGAAGAACTCAACGCCTTCATGTCTCAGGCTCCCTTCAAAGTGCCGTTGGATGCGCTGGTCGCTCAACTCGCCGCCGGCCAAAAGCAAAAATTAGAAATTCTCAAACAGCTTTATCTCAAGAGTCGAATTCTGATCCTCGATGAGCCGACCTCAGTTTTGACCCCGGCAGAAGCGGATGAAGTGTTGGGTCTGATTCGTCAAGAAGTCACAGCGGGACATTTGAGCGTCTTGCTGATCAGCCACAAATTTCGAGAAGTGACCGCCTTTGTTGACGAGATTACTGTTTTGAGAAAGGGCAAACTGGCGGGTCAGGGCAGCGTCAAAGATCTGACGATCGCCGATATGTCAGAAATGATGATGGGCGAAAAGCGATCGCCTCAAAAAGTCGAGAAAACTGTCCATCCTGATGCGGCTCCTGTGTTAGAAATTCAGGAGATTCGCGCCAACAAAGACAATGGGATCGAAGGCGTGTGTGGCGTTGATCTCACCGTCAACAGTGGCGAAATTGTGGGAATTGCGGGCATCTCTGGCAACGGTCAACGAGAACTGGTCGAAGTGCTGGCGGGGCAGCGTCCGGCAACGGGGGGGCAAATCCTCGTCAACGGTCAAGTCTATCGCGCCACTCGCAAAGAAATGTATCAGCATCGTGTCTTTGTGCTGCCCGAAGAACCGTTAAAGAATGCCTGCGTTGCCCACATGAGCGTTGCTGAAAATCTGGCCTTTCGGACGTTCGATCGCCACCCTCAAGCCAAAGGGTGGATGCTGATCTTTCAGGCAATTCGAGAAACGGCTCAGAAATTGATTGGCACCTTCAATATCAAAACGCCTTCGCCGGAAACACCCGTCGGCAACCTGTCTGGAGGCAATGTCCAACGCACCGTTTTGGCCCGCGAATTGTCTGAAGACCACATCAAACTGCTGATCGCCGCTAATCCGTGTTTTGGTCTTGACTTCTCGGCAGTTGATTACATTCACGGTGAGATTTTGGAAGCCCGAAACCGAGGGGTCGCCGTGCTTTTGGTCAGCGAAGATTTAGATGAGCTGCTAAAGCTGTCCGATCGCATCGTCGTGATTAGTGAGGGCAAATTTGCGTATGAAAGCCAGACGGATACGGCTGATTTTGCCTCGATCGGTCGCAGTATGGCAGGTCACTAAAGTTGCCTAAACGTTGGGTGCTGTGAGTTTTAATCTGAATGCTCAATAATGGGCAAGCTGAAGCCTGTGTTTATCATTTACTCTTATGCCCTACATTACTGCTCAACCTTACGACTACTTATTGCCCACAGACAGCAACTTGGCGCTGATTCTCATTGACATGCAGCGTGACTTTATGGAGTTAGGCGGATTTGGAGACATTCTGGGAAACGACGTGAGCCGACTTCAAGCGATCGTTCCTACGCTCAAACGCCTGCTTGAGGGCTGTCGGGCCTTGGGAATCCCTATTTTTCACACGCTTGAGGGGCACCAGATGGATCTGTCTGATTGTCCTGAGTCAAAACTCAAACGGGGCAAAGGAAACTTGACGATCGGCGATGTTGGCCCGATGGGGCGCATTCTCGTCTTGGGCGAACCCGGAAACGCCATCATTCCTGAGTTGGCTCCGCTGCCGGGTGAAATTTTGATTCCCAAACCGGGCAAAGGCGCTTTCTACAACACTCCGCTAGAATCTCAGTTGCAAGCGCAAAACATTACGCATCTTTTGATCACCGGAGTAACGACTGAAGTCTGTGTACAATCGACCATGCGTGAGGCCAACGATCGCGGCTACGAGTGCCTTTTAGTCGAAGATGCGACCGAAAGCTATTTTCCAGAATTCAAACAATCGACGCTTGAAATGGTTCGCGCTCAAGGTGGCATTGTCGGTTGGACGGCACCCACAGATTCGGTGTTGCAAGGATTGAAAGAGTGGAAGGATGAGGGATGAGGGATGAGGGATGAGGGATGAGGGATGAGGGATGAAAAAAGAATTGAGTCTGTCTCCATCCCTTCTTGAATCAGCCTGAAGTCACTGCGTAGCGAACTAGCTGCATGAGTCGCTGTCTCAGAGTTTCTAACCCTAGACGATCGCTGGCCGAAATAAAAGTGGCTTGCGGAAACTCCTCTTGAGCGAGAGAAAGGGTGTCGCCGTCCACTTGATCGATTTTGTTAAACGCTACCAGGACGGGGCCGGGTGAAATCGGCATTTCTGACAAGATTTTCATCACCGATCGGATCTGACTCTGCCACGCAGGATGAGACAAATCGACCACATGCAATAGCGCATCAGCTTCCGTCACTTCCTCTAGCGTCGCTCGAAAGGCATCAACCAGCGAAGGTGGCAACTCATGAATAAAGCCCACCGTATCCGTCAGCAACATCGCCATCGACTCATGCGTGACCGAATCTGTCACCGTCAAACGGCGCGTCGTCGGGTCGAGCGTCGCAAACAACTGGTCAGCCGTATAGACTTCCGCATTGGTGAGCGCATTCAGTAACGTCGATTTTCCAGCATTGGTGTAGCCAACGACGGCGATCGAGGGCACTTCTTGATGCTGTCTGCGCTGGCGCATCCTCGATCGATGAGCTTGCAGTTGAGTTACTTCTTGCTGAAGTCGGGCAATCCGTCGCTGAATGGCTCGTCGTTCGGTTTCTAACTTGGTTTCCCCTGGCCCACGGGTGCCGATCCCGCCGCCTAGTCGTGACATGGCTTGTCCGCGTCCTGTCAAGCGAGGCAGCATATATTCAAGCTGGGCTAACTCGACTTGAAGTTTCCCGGCACCCGATCGGGCCCGTTGTGCAAAGATATCCAGAATGACTTCTGTACGATCGACGACGCGAACGCCAATCTGATTTTCTAAATTGCGAACTTGAGCCGGAGAAAGGTCACGGTTGAAAACGACGAGATTGGCTCCGATCGTTTGGGCAGCCAGCGCAATTTCCTGAATCTTGCCTTCCCCGATTACGGTTTGCGGATGGGGACGAGGACGCTTTTGCTTGATGGTTTGCAAGACATCGCCGCCTGCGGTTTCGACCAGTCGCCCCAACTCAGCCAGCCCGTCTCGAAAGCTCAAGGTTGACATATTCTCAGTCTGCAAACCGACAACCAGAACTTGATCATGATCGCGATCGACCTGCTGGGCCGTGTATTCACGCCGAAATTCTGACTCCAGCCCTTCGACCAGAGCAAGCAAATCTTGATCGGCGATCGCGTCCAAACTCATTGGTTGCGAAACTGTCCAGTTGACTTCGGGATGAGGCACGAGATGCGCCAGGTAGGCTCCCTTCACGTATCCAGTTGCCCCACCGCCTCGCCGCTCAAACCCGCCGCCCGTCATCGTGATCGCCACCAGCGCATCCAATCGCTGCATCGCCATCGCTGTCAGAGCCGATTCTCCGGGGGGATCATATTTCAATTGAGTGGCGACACAGCGAATTCCACTCAGCCGCTCGGCTCCATAGCGCGGTAGTTCGATCGGCGGGATCTGAGTCTGACGTGGCGTTCCAACTCCCACTCTGATCACCTGCCCGCGTCGATTGATGTAAGTACAGACAGGCTGACTAATTTCGGTACTGATGGCAGCCAACCGTTGGGCAAATTCGGAGGTGGTGATGCGATCGCCCGGCAAGCGCTGATGATACAAACGCTGCAACTGCTTAAGCTGGCTCGATTTGAGTCCCTGAAGATTTCCGTAGACAGTCTCGATAAATTCTACTCGCCAAACGCAACTGTTTTCATTTTAGATCTGTTGAGCGAGAGTGTTGAAGGCAGCGTGATGAATCGTTGCTTGCGAAATCATCCGAAGCAGGGCTAACGTTCAGTATCTTGAGAATTTCTAAGCATCCAAAAAATCCCCGTTGACCGAAATAGTTTCTGAAATTGCTCCTGAAATTTTCTCTGGCATCTCCTCGACTTCTGACAGGGTTTCGATCGTCAAGCGAAGTTGGCTTGAGCCTGACAGGAGTTTTAACAATTTGGGTTTGGGGTCGTGCAATAAGTAGATGAGGCGATCACCCGCTGCCCATTCGCTGTCCACGGGTACGATTTGTAGGCAGCGATCGCGCTCCATTAATAAAGGCATCAGAGTTTGGGTTTGAATGAGCGATCGTAAGTACGCTTGTTGTGGCTCAAAGCCGTCTTCTTTCAAAATCGTCTCGCCCAGTTTGACGGCTCCATCCATCAAATACTGATTCCAAGTTTTGAGCAAAATTTGAGCGTCAAACGCCTGTTGTACCTTACTATTCGAGGATTCAGGAAACACAGCCAGCACTCTCGGCGGATTGAATTCTTCGGCGGCACGCTGGGCCACGACTAAATTAACTTCACCATTGTTGGTCATGGCGAGAAACGTTCCCACAGATGACAATCCTGCTTCCTCCAGCACATCAGTATCCAACGCGCTACTAATAAACAGTTTGAGATTGGGGTGCAGTTCTGGCAATTTCGATTCGGGATCGGTATCAATCAGCGCAACAGATTCGCCTCGTTCTAAAAACAGTCGAGCAATTAACAAACTTAAAGGACTGCATCCGACAATCACAGCACCTGTCGCATTTTTAGAGTTAATGTTGAGCAGGTTAGCAACCCATTGAGCAGTCAGGGCTTGAATTACAACGGTTAGAATAATAGTCAGAAACACCAAAGCTTTAATCGAATCGCCTCCATTAATTCCCCGCTGAGTTAATAGAATTGCGAATAGAGACGCAACAGAAGCAGCAATAATTCCTCGCGGTGCAATCCAACTGAGAAATAACTTTTGTTGCCAACTGAGATCGCTATTCCAGGTACAAATCCAAACGCTGAGGGGCCGGATCACAAACATCAGCGTGAGAACGGTAAATAAGCCACCCCAGCCTAAAGCAAAAATACCTGCGATCGACAGATCCGCCGACAGCAAAATAAATAGTACCGAGACCGCCAAAATTGTTAACTGTCCTTTAAACCGCTTGAGCAACCGTTCTTCTGGCAGGGCAAACGCTCTCAGGACAATTCCTGCAATCACCGTCGCCATCAAACCTGCTTCACTTCGCAACAATTGCGCCACCCCAAACAAGCCCCACAAGCCTGCCAGCACGACCAGATTCTTTAAGTCTTCTGACAAAAAAGTGGCGCGTTTAAGGATGAAGCCCAACAGCCAGCCGCCGATCGCTCCAATGCCACTCCCAATTCCTAACCGAATGCCCAGATCACTCGCGACGGTCAACGCATCAGGATTGCCGTTTAGCAACACATTCAGCACCACAACGGCTAGAATTGCGCCGACGGGATCGATGAGCACGCCTTCCCCTTCTAGAAGAGTTGCCACCTGGCGATCGACCTTCACCTGTCGCAGCAGAGAATTGATCACAACCGGCCCGGTGACGACAATTAGGGAACCGTAGAGAAAGGCGATCGACCAGGGAAACTCACTCAGCCAATGGGCAGCCATTCCGCCCCCGACCAGCGTGATCAGCGTTCCGATCGTCACCAAATTTCGCAAACTGCCGGAGACACGACCCAATTCTCTCAGTTGCAGATTGAAGCCGCCCTCAAACAAAATCACCGCCACCAGCAGGGCCACCAGGACTTCTAAACCATCTCCAAAGCGATCGGGGTGTAGTAAGCCCAATCCACTCGGCCCCAAAAAAATGCCAAACATCAGCAAAAAGACAATCCCCGGAATCTTGACGTACTCAGCAATGACTTGAGCGCCAATTCCAGCAATCACCGTAATGACGATTTGCAGAGTGAGGTCTAACGGGGCATCGATCGGCATAAGGCATCCCAGTTAGACTTCGTTGGGGTCAATGCCCAACTGACGTAGACGTTCAGCAAGTCGGTCGGCCCGTTGACGTTCTTGTTCCGCCCGTTCGTCTCCTGTTAACAGCAAGTTTCCGTCACCATCCCACCAGCGTAGCCACGGAAGTTCCATCCCTTCAATCTGTCCTTGCCAGATGCCCAACTCGATGCCCATTGGAGGGATTGGAAAATGCCCACGATCGTTGACGACAACTGGCTGATAGCGACCTTCGACGAGGTGATAGAGGTCGATCGAGGCTTTGCGGACTTCATAAATGCCATAAAACGGAATCCGAATCGCTTGCTCGTAGACCCAAAATTTGCCTGTGATGGGAGTCGAGTCACGTTCTTCGCTACCGTCTCCTGATGAAAATTCCAGCGCAATTAGCGGCGCAACATATTCTTGCCACAGCACGTAGGAGCGTCGAAACACGCCATTCAGCATCGGGGGAACGTTGGGCACATAAAACCAGTCGGGGGCCTCGGCTCCTTTTTGGGGAGGATCGGTGAGTCCCCAGTAGATGCCGCAATCTTGCCCGATACAGTATTGCCCATCTGGGTGAAGGGTCTGCAAGATGGGACGAATCGAATTGGTCAGCAGGTTGCTTTGAGGATGTTCTTGAAAATTCTTCACAAAAGTTCCGTCTGACTCTGGTAATTGCGTGTGGTCAGGCAGGGCTGTGACTGTGAGTTCGGAGGGTTGTGTGGCAGTCATGAAGGGGGCCTTTCCCTTGGGCTTGAGAAGGATGAGGGAGAACTTCGATGATCTGTTCTCCTTTGGGGGTAATCCGCTTTGCGAGGAGGGATGAAAAGACAACGGTAAGAGCCTTGATCTTACTTTAAGAGTAGGTAGTATAGCTGTCCAGTGGCGTTGATCAGACCTGCTCGATCGCCTGCTTCTTTCCCGGTTCCTGTATAAATATCGACTCGTCCGGCTCCGAGAATTGCTCCACCTGTGTCCTGATCGAGTACGAACCGATTGACGGGACGCTGGTTTAGCTGACGATTGGGAATTTGAGTTGAAATCAGCGCCAAAGCTCCGGGAGGCATCAAGGATTTGTCAGTGGCGATCGAGCGGTCGGCGGTCACAGGAAATCCTAAGCTTCCGGTAGCGGGTGTGCCGTTGGTGTCGCGAAAGAAGACAAACCGACGGTTGCGAGGTAGATATACGTTGAGGTCACTAGGATTTCGCTCAAAGTGTTGCACGACGTTGGGTAGATTTAAGTCTTCGAGGCGCAGTTTGCCGTCTTTGACAAGTTCTCGTCCGATGCCTGTGTACGCTTGGTTGGTGTGTCCCGCAACGCCGATCGTCATCACGCTGCCATCCGTTAACTCCAATCGCGCCGATCCCTGGACTTGAATCAAAAAAGCTTCGAGGCGATCGCGCAGCCACACCAGTTCCAAACCGCGCAAAATCCCCTTTGTCCCCTGAAGTCCGTCTTCGCCTTCCAGTTCTAAGCGAGTGGGATGAGGCGTTTTTAGATTAGAGGGCAAGCGGTATAAAGGATAGCGAAAGTCTGCGGTAGGGACTCGACTCGCCGTGTGAACAGGCTCAAAATAGCCCGTAAACGCAACGGTTCCCTGTCCATCTTTGCCCGCCGATTCATAAAACACAAATTCTTTTTGAACGGCCACCTGTAACGCTTGGGCAGAACGAGCTGTCAGCAGCAGTTGGCGAAATCTTCTCAGACTGCGAACTACCCGATCGCGTGTCACGCCTTTCACCGGATATTTGCGATAAGCCTCTGCTGCCTGAGCCGTTTGTAGATACCAAAGGCTACGATCGACCGCCGTTAACAACGCTTTACGGTCTCCAGATCTTCCCATTCCCCAAAGCTGATCATCAAGTCCCAATCCCTCTGAAGGTTTAGAAGGTCGCAGCGGAACAACAGGCTTTTGAAGAACAGGAACCTTTGGAGTGGGCGAAACCGAGGGAACCGAGACAGCCGGACTGATCAGCGTTACAGAGACACCCAAACAAAACAACGCCAGGAGTCGATCAATCCCAGCGATTCGCAAATTTCTCATACTCACCAACCCAATTTAGCCAGGAATGTCAGGACGTTTCCAAAACTCCAAGGTTCCTTCCAGCCTCCATCCCTCATCCCTCCAACTAGTAGCGATCAACGCTCCCTGAGTACAGTGGCTCAACGCGAATTCCCAACACCTTAGCGGGACGCACCACCATATATTCGCCCTGAATATTCTTGATGGGGACGCTGATGAAATCGTTGGAAGCCGCTTTGGGCACAAGTTCGCCGCTATACCACTTCTGAAAATCCTGAATGGTGGCAAACCGCACTTCTTCGCGATGTCCGCCTTCGAGCAATAGATGAACTGCAAACTCGCTCGGTGTTCTAGGCATATCATTTCATCTGAAACATAACGACACTATTATGGGCTGGAAGTGTTCAGAAATCACAAGAGATGAGGGGTCGTCTTCGATGATCTGTTCCCCCTTTGGGGGTAATCCGCTTCGCGAAAGGATGAGGTTTGGGTTTATCTAAGACAGTAGGTTGAATCGCTGGAGTTGGGTTTCGATCGCTTTTGGAAGTAGCTTGCGTAACTGAGTTTTGTCTTTGAACACCAGACGATTTTGGCTTGGCAAGTCAAAGGGAAACTGTCCCGGTACGTCCGATCGCTCCATCTGAGTCAACAAAAGCTGCTCCGATCGCTTACTCTGCAAGGCATATCCCACTTCGACACAAACTTTGGGACTGGGGATCAACAACGGTGGCGTGTCTTGAATCTGGGCGATCGAGGTGCCGTCTGCAACAAATAACAGGCACTGCCGAATCGATCGCATTAGAGAACTGGTCAAACGGACGGGGCCATCAGTCAAGCGGTGCGATTCTTGAAGAGTGAGGGGGAGGCGCGATCGAGGATTAATGCTATCGATGATTCGATTTAATTCTTCGCGGAGCAGTTCGCTTGATTCGGAAAACTCGGTCTGGTAACACAAAAAGATGGTCGGCTCTAGATGGGCCATGACTTCCTGCTTTGAAAAGTAAATTTCGTGGCTACGAAGGTCAATATTGGAGATCGCATACCCGCCGCTGCCTTCGATGTAAAACTCGACCGTTTCCCCTTCTAGATAGCGCTGAAACCACAGGGAGTTTTTTACTTCTTCGCTGTCTTCTAAAAAATCAGCCCGCAGCCCTGACTTTAGCAGACTATTTTTGCTCAATCTCAGGTCATGAGGACGTTTTTCTAGTTCTCGGATTGGCTCATATTCCTGGAGATACCAGGCTTTTAGGGCAATAATCGACATAGTGATTCAAAAAGAAGGTTTTGATGAGCGAGAATAATCGACCTTTGCCAAGCCTGGAAACGTTGATGAGAGATATCGTAAGCACAAACTGACCGACCAGACCCCGGCGCGTCTATGAGGTCACTCGTCTTAACCGTCCACAGGACAACACTGTTAAGTTTTCCAAACTGAATTTGACTTCAATCTGGATTTCAACAATATTACTCGCTGAGTTGGATCAGGGATGCTCTTTTCCGCCACACAAATAGGAAAGTAGAGAGCCGAGAACTTCTTAGAAAAGCCTCAATGCTGTCTGTTAGTAGACGATTATAGTAGGGTTTTTAGTACAAAACAACTATTTTTCAGAGATTTGTGGCGAGTGAAGTAAATTTAGCGATCGCCCAAAAACCAAAAAAGACAGTGAAGGGTTTGCCCTCTGCCTGTCCCAAAAATTTTGCCAGTTTTTATAGATTAGAACGTCAATAATTTAAAACCACAACAGCACCTAAGTCATACTTCCTGAGTGATTTTCTCTGTTAGGTCAATTGTAAATAGAGTAGAACTAATCGAAACACCCAGTCAATCAATTAGTTGCCTTGCTCTCAATTAATCAAGATGAGAAAGTATCGGGTTTCTGTTAAGGTGCTGTTGTAGACTAAGCGAGACAGATGTTAAGTGAAACAGCGTTTTTTACCTCTTACTAATTGAACCGTAGCTGTTTATCTGCCAGGTGAAGCTTTGTGGCTTCAATTAACAAGATACCTTGTTTCTCCAATGGATCAAGGGGATGAAATCAAAGTTTACGGTTGGTCGATCGCGCTTCTCTTAATCAATAAATTCTAAAACCTGAAACCTTTATAGCAACTACTTTTACAACAGTTTTTCTACAAATTATTTGAATGGCTACCATTTAAGAAAGTTAAAAGAAGCAGATAGAGGATAGCTCAATGTATCAAGAGATAAAGTAATTAAAACTAAGCTAAAGTTTTGGGCTAATTTAACCCATTGAAGGGTGTAATCTTACGTGAATTCGATGGAGTTTTTCGCTTCGTTCGTCAAATCTTCTGCCCCCAAGCTGCCAACTCTGGGGAACTTTTAGACAAGATCCTCCGCTCAAAGTTCTTTGCTTGTAGGGATTGAGGAGCGTTTCCAACGTTGCAAGCAATGAGAACAGTTGATCAAATCCATATTGACTTCAGTTAAAAAATTGGCTCTAAGCTTACCGTCTGAGCCGTGTAGCAAAGTTCTGCGATCGCGTTGGTGATAACGTGCGTGCTTTGAGGATAGCGGCTCCCAAAAAGGCGTAAGACAAAATCCCTACCAGCGCCAGAACTAGGGGACTGAGTGACCCCGTTGCATTCCATAAAGCATGAAGTGCCGCAGCCGTAAGATAGCCGATCGCTAAAATCAGCCAGCTTTGTTTAGGATTTAACACACTCAACCCAATGAAATATCCCAGATAGCCACTATAGGCAATGTGCCCCGAAATCGACCCCAACAGCCGAGGAATCAAAAGCTGTAATCCTAGCTGTCGCGGGTCATCTCCAAGCTGCAAAGTCGTATTTTGAATAATGTCAGGCACATACTGCCCCAGGGTTTCGAGTAGGGTGAAGCCGATCGCCGAGGCCGCCCCCAAGAGAATGCCATCCAACGGCTCCCAGATGCCAATCCGCTCTCTCCAGGGTGAAGGCAGCGATCGACCCAACAGATAAAAGCCAATCAGCGGAAGCACTTTGAGCAGTTCCTCCATCAGACCTGCCCCAAAAAACATGCGGATTAGCAGCACCAGAAGGTTGAGCGGCTCACCCGGCTCAGGCACTTGCCCTGGTAAAACTTGACGAAAAATAATAATAAACAGCGGCAAAACCGGACTTCTTAGCAGCAAAACCATCGCGATCGCCGCTCCCAAAAACACCCACCACGGCTTCTGCTTACCACAAAGCTGGTAGACACTGTAGAACGCTGCCAGCGCCAGATAGCCCGCCAAGAGAAGGTTAAACACGATCGCATTGCCCACCGCCACAAACATCGACACCACAAAGGCAACCGTGATGATCGCAGGTGCTAAATAAGCTTTCTGGGTCAGGTCTCGCCCCGTTGAAAGAATGGGAAATAGCTGAGTAAACGTTACGCTGCTGGGAATCGGCAACAGGTTGGGGATCGCTTGGGGAGAATGACTGACTGGACTTGCAGACCCGGTGCCCGATTGATACGCAAAAATAAACTCAGGGCCATTTTGCCCTAGACCTACGCGATCGCCCGTCTTTAATACCTTGCACCCCCGCAATCGTCGCCCGTTTAAGAAGGTGCCATTAGAGCTGTTGAGGTCACAAACCCACCAGGTCGGTAATCCACTGGCAGTCGTTCGGGTCGTGGGGCGAATTTCGACATGACGGCGAGAGACCGACCCATAGAGAAGCGGATCAAGGACAATCTGACAGCGAGGATCTCGCCCGATCGCAATGATGTTCTCTGTAGAAAGTGGATAGCTCGGTTGTCTTTGTTCTGCGGAACTACCATACGGCAGTTGGCGCAGGAAAGCAATTGGGAGGTCTTCACCCGTCATTGTCTCGGATTCCAACAGTTGGCACACGCCAGAGGCATCCGGTAGAAGATGTTAGGCTATGGAGCGGTATAGGCAACATTCTATACCAACATTTAACACCCTTTCAGTTGTGGCCCCAACCCTCACAGAAAGTTTAACGATTTTAGCGTTACCAAGTCAGACGTTTGGAAAGCTGGAATACTCAAAATTCATCAAGACAAGTCATTGAGACAAGTTACTGAGGAGCGATCGCCTTATCTTTGATTCGCTCTTGCATCCAAAACGGCTGCATAAAAGAAGATTGCAGCAAGCGGTACACTAGCAGCTAAAATCACTCCAGTCAAAAGCCCGCCTAGCTGAGGGTCGCCCGACGATAGCTCAAAAACTGACCCCACCGCCGCGATCGCCGCTACACAGGAGCCACCCAGAAATACACCACTTTTTGGAGTCATGTTGTAAAAGCCTTTGCTAAACGAAGTTTTGAGTTTCAAGAAAGAGCGTGTTGGAGTTAAGTCAATCGACAAAGACTCTATATTCTACAAACAGATGACGCTCTTCTGAAACTCAAAATGTCAGGATACTGGTTTGACCGCCTGAGCCGAAAACCCTTTCTTGGCGAGTTCTTGATGGAGGGCAAGCTTATTTTCGACGCGATCGACAAACAGGACACCGTTGAGGTGATCAATTTCGTGTTGAATCGCACGCGCCAGCAGTCCGTCGGTTGAAAGCGTCTGAGGGCGGCCCTGCTCATCTTTGAACGTGACTTCGATCGTACCCGGACGTTTGACATCTAAATAGACACCCGGAATACTCAGACAGCCTTCTTGCTCAACTTCGATCGCTTGTCCTGACTTCTTGATCACAGGATTAATCAAAATTAGCGGCGGTCTTGCAGCGTTGTCTGGCTCAATGTCTACGACGATCAACTGCTTGTTAATGGCGACTTGAGGAGCCGCTAGACCTATTCCATCTTCGCTGTACATGGTTTGCAGCATTTCTCGGATCATCTGCCGAGTTTCTGCATCGACTTTTGCGATCCGTTTGGCAGGTTGTCGGAGTACGCGATCGCCCAGGTGATGAATGTCTAAAGGCGGCTTCGCTAACTTTTTTTTCTCGACTAAAACTACAGAAGTCATGAACTTAAATACTCAACGCTAGGGGGAGATCGAAACAGAGAGGTCGAACTGATTCCGCTTTAGCTCTATCTTAGCGAATTTTGACCCAGCCACCATCAAGCGGTAAAGCAAACTTCAGCCTTAGACTTTGGAAGACAGCCGGGAAGTAGCAATCAACACTAGCAGCGCAAGAAAGCTTCTCAACGTGCAGGCTAAACGATTGGCAAAGCTTTTCGGTTTCAAGTTCGCTGAGACGTTCTTGAATTTGTCCCCCTTACTGATTTCTCGAAGGGCACAAAGTGAGCGGTTTAACTGATTTACCCCTCTCATTCACCCCTCTCATCCACCCCTCTCAAATGAGGGTCTGTTCAAAGCTTTAATAATCTCTGAAGGCTTTTAAACTACATCGTTGTTAGCTTTGCTGGAGCGGGCATTCTTACGGCAAGCATTTATTGATATTGCGTGCCCCTTATGCTGATTTCAGATTTTTCACCCTTCGACACTTCTGCATCATCCAACAGCCAACGCTTGCAGCTTTCACCCTCGATCGCTTACTACATTCGCAAACTGCTGTATCAGAACTTGGCTCAATTGAAATCTGTTGTCGCAACGGGGGCCGCACTGCGGGCAGATGACTTCTGTGATCTCGATCGAGTCATTGTCAGCCTCTATTTGGACACGCAAGAAATTAACTCCATCATTCACCAACTCGAACAACTCACGCTCTCTCACAAAGCCCTGACCACTCAAGGTGCAATTTATTTGGGAGACGCTCAAACTATCGAAGAAAAAATCTTTTGGCTGTTGGGCTACAAGCTCGATCGCTCCACCTATCTTGGTACTGTTTTGGTGATTGATGATGCTCCTGTAGATACGCGCATTGTATCGATTATGCTCAAGCGACAGGGCTATCAAGTTTGTAGTGCAACCAATGGGCAAATGGCGCTCAAACTGCTCAGTGAAGTGGTGCCTGACTTGATTTTGCTGGATGTCATGATGCCCGGTATCGATGGCTATGAAGTCTGCAAACGGTTGAAGGCTTGTCCCAAAACTCAAGATATTCCGGTAATGTTTTTGAGTAGCGCTGATGTCACTTCAGAAAAAGTTCGGGCGTTTGAATTGGGAGGAGCCGACTATATTACCAAGCCCTTTCGTCCTGATGAAGTGTTGGCGCGAATTAAGTATCAGTTGCAGGTGCGCGATCGTCACAAATGTCTGACTGAGCAAAGCCTACGTCTAGAGCAAGAAATTAAAGAACGACGACAGGCTGAAGAGTGCTACCGCAGCTTTTTTGAGCATTCGATGGATGGCAAGTTTCAGTCTACGCCAGATGGTCGCTTTTTGAGGGTAAACCCGGCGTTAGCTAAGTTTTATCACTATGAGTCGCCAGACGATCTGATTGCTACGATCGTCAACATTGAAGAACAACTTTATGTACAGTCCGATCGTCGTGCAGAATTCATCGCTCAAATCGAGAAGATGGGCACCGTCTCAAACTTTGAATCTCAGGTGCGGCGTAAAGATGGCACGGTGATCTGGATTTCTGAAAATGTGCGGGCGATTAGAGACAAATACGACAACTTGCTGTTTTATGAAGGCACTGTCAAAGACATCACAGCCTACAAGGAAACTGAACTTGCGCTCGACCAAAATCAACAGCTATTACATCATCTGATTGACAATACAAATGCCTTAATTTTTGCAAAAGAGTATCTGCACACCGATGGAAGTTATTTACTGATCAATCGCAAATTTGCATCAGAGTTTGACCTGGATCTCAATGCCTATTCAGGCAAGACGGATTATGATCTGTTTCCTGCTGCGATCGCGCAAGCCTTTCGACAAGCCGACCAGCGAGTGTTAGAGTCCCGTTGTCCGATTCAAGTCGAAGAAGTGGCTTCCTATCATGGAAAACTTCGCACTTCTTTAGTGATAAAGTTTCCACTATTCAATACTGACGGACAGATCTACGCAGTGTGTGGGATTGCAACCGACATTGACGATCGTAAGCAAGCTGAGTCCGCCTTAAAGTCTTCAGAACGACTGCTCCGACAACAAACTCAACATCTCCAACAAACCCTCATCACCCTCCAACAAACCCAGACTACTCTATTTCAACAAGAGCAACTATCAAGCCTACGATTAATTGCAGGGATTACTGAAGAAATTCAGACCCCGATTAACTTTATCGATAGTCATCTTCAATGGGTGGATCAGCAAGTTCAAGCGATCGTTCAATTACTGATGCAATACCAGCAGACGTATCCTGATTGGATGGTCAAGGTATCTGCCCCTGCCAAAGTGGATATTGATTATCTAGTGCAATTTCCTAAGCTGACCACCAAGCTGAGAGAAGGATCTCGACAAATTCGTCAGGTTGCTTCTGCTTTATGGCACTTCTCAGATTTAGATGAAGCCGAGGAGAAAGTAATTGATATTCACCAATGTATTGATAATTCACTATTGCTCCTTTCGCACCGTCTTAGACAGACCCCTCAGCATCCTCAGATTGAGGTAATTCAAGCTTACGATTGGCTTCCAGAGGTGAAGTGTTATCCCGGTCAACTCCATCAGGTGCTGATGCACTTATTAAACAATGCGATCGATGCCTTCGATTTACCAAACTGTAGGCCTGAGACTCTTTGTAGAATTACAATTTGCACTGAGCAGACGGGTGATGCGATTACTATTCACATTTCAGACAACGGCTGTGGAATTCCGCTAGAGATTCAGCCGCGCATTTTTGAGCCATTTTTCACAACCAAACCTGATCGTCAACACTGTGGTATGGGGCTGTCAATTTGCTATCAAGCGATCGTCATTAAGCATCATGGACAGATTCAATGTTCTAGCGTTTGGGGTGAGGGAGCAAAGTTTACGATCGTCCTACCAAGCGATCGTCCGGCGATCTAGGGAAGCTTAGTGCTAACTTCGGGTTGGGGTTACGTAGATAACTTTTAATTCCTGAAGACCCTTTTTGAGAGAGCGCCCCACTAATGTAGCAGAGGTCGATCGCTGATTAAATCCCAGGCTCTTCCTCTTCTATTCCCGTCTCTGCTGGCTGCCTCATCGCTAAAAAAGCTTCTTTGACTGGCTGGCTCACAGCACTTTGAGGTTCTGCCAAGACAAGGCTCTGATAGGATTCGAGAAAGCTACTTCTTAATCTATGGAATAGGTGTAGAAAATGCCGGATAAAACTAATACAGTCCAAAACTACAAACTCAACGCCTCCAGTCTCATGATATAAAGACCGTGCATAATGTTGCACTTCTTCATTTATCGCCTCAGTTGTAATAAAGATGTAGTTATTGATCCGCCTCTCACTTACTGTCTTGGAGGATTTCGGAATCTGGGTATCGCTCTCGCATAAATTCGACTTGCCGAACAAGATCGTCTCTTTGCTTTGAGCGACTGACTCTGCAATAACAAACAATGGCGGGGCTAACTGCATCTCTACGATAGGATTCAACGTCGTAGAGACGTTGCCCTGCTTCGTTTTTGATGTAGTTGATTTTGCCTTCATCTGCGTACTTCCTCAAAGTATTTGGATGCAAACCTAGAAAATCGACCGCTTTTCTAAGTGGTACATATGCCATATCTGTGTATTAACATATGTTAATATTTGTGAGTAAACTCGCTACTGTTGATTAACCTCCTATTCGTGCAGTTTTGGAGAAGCGAGTGAATGTGGCGATCGTCCTCAGTACGCCTTCTCGACTGAATTTTCTCTATTCCGCTCAGAAAACGAGTTGTATAGTGTCCTGAAAAATTTGAAGCGATTTGCCGACGTAGCAACTACATAAACCGACTTAGCAACTACAACCGTGGCGTCTGCTTTGACTTTCTTTTTGATCATTGCCCTCCATGCCCATCAGAAAAGTGTTGCTCAAGTCTGTCCAGAATGCGTCGATTCTCAGTTTGCAGCCCTCGAATTTCTCCTCGGATTTCTCTAATTTCCGCCGTAATGACCTCGAAGTTCTGCTGATGTTGATTAACAACTTGTAACAGTAATTTGGCTGTGGTTCTCAGTTCTGCGACCACGGAAACCTGAGAATCAATCTGGGATCGAGTGATTTCCTGTCGCTGGGTGAGTTGCTCAAGTTGAAATCGAGTGGTTTCCTGTCGCTGGGTGAGTTGCTCTAGTTGGGATTGAGTGATTTCTTGGCGTTGGGCGAGTTGCTCCAGTGAGGACTCAATGCGATCGAGCCTACTGGGTTGATTGGTCGTCATGATTGGACAAGATAGGTGTAATTCTCAATGTGATTCTCAAACTTCATTATCTTTAGCAGCATCCGCTTTTCGACCCTGAAGATCCAGTTTGGCGCGTAGCTCATCTTTGATCCGACTGAGAATCGAAGCCTCATCTAGAGAAGCCAGAATGTTGGTGACGACTGCTTTTGGCCCATCCGGCCCCCAAGAAGCGCCATTGGCGAGATAAGCCTTAGTCACCTGTCCAATTCCGTAGGACGAAACGCCTGCCACGCCTGCTTGCGTCATCGCTACCGAGAGATAAGGAGCCAGCGAAAGTCCCCCCGTTGCGGGAGCCGCCAAACCCAACATTCCTTTGAGAGAGCTTAACCCCAGATTTGCTAACAATTCACTGGCAGTAATGCCACCCATCGCGATCGCAATCTTCTGCAACAGCCCGATCGCGCCTTGCTGGGTCATGCTAATTCCATACAGTTTTGACATTGTTAGAATCATCGCCACGTCGATCGCCGCACTGCTGACAATATCCAACACCGTAATCGGATTGAGAGCCGTCGCCACCGCTTTTGTGATCACGCCATTCCAAATAATCTGATTGGCATTTTGATCGCGAATCGTCATTTTGCGCCGTACCACCTGCTCATTTACATCGTCGGCATACAGCATCGTATTCAACGCCACGAGCGATTTGCCTTCTCGATGCAAGACTTCTAAAATCTTTAGCTTGAGCGCCTCAACCTGGGGTTCGCCTGCACTGAGTTGCACTGACATCCGCCCATCCGCCCGCTTTACCGCTCTTGCTTCTAATGGAGAGGCGGCAGCCATGACAATCTCATCTTCAGTCAGCAACTCCTTGACCCGCTCATCTCTAATTTTTTCGTAGATGCTCTGGCGATCGGCTTCAGGATATTGGTCAATTTTGTTAAACACCAACAACATCGGCTTGCCAAACTCTCGCAGTTCAGACAGCGCTTGATATTCAACTTTGGTCATGTCGCCCGACACAACAAACAGCAGCAAGTCCGCATGTTGGGCCACCGTTTGTGCCAAAACTTCCCGCGTTTCCCCATCGACTTCATCAATGCCAGGGGTGTCAATCAGTTCAATTTGAGCGTGATCAAGGCTAGGCAAACTGACTCTTTGAATCGAACTTTCCGTCCCTTCCAGGCTTTCAAACGTCGCACTCCACTGAGCCGACTGCTGCGCTCGCGTCACCCCATGAATCGCCCCCGTCTCAAACACCTTCTGACCCAACAGCGCATTTAGCACCGAAGACTTGCCCCGCCCCACCATCCCAAAGGCAGCAATATGCACCACGAGGCGATCGAGCTTGTCCAACATGGTTGCCAGCCCGTTGATCTCTGGTTCTAGACCCGATCGTTCTTGATCCGTCAGGTCGAGATTTTTGACGAGATCGCGCAGGGCATGAGTTGCTCGCTTGTAGTTTAGCTCAGTCTGAATTTCATCAAAGCTAAAGATAGCTTCATCCAGTTCTTGAGTCAGCGCGGGACGAAGCGCATCCAGGTTGCCAGAATCAGCGATCGGGTCAGACATGGGGGTTCAGCGTGAGGGCGTTGAGAATGACAAAAGGACTGCCTCTGAAAATTGTGCAACCAAAAACCTTGCAACCGCATTCAGATCACAGACTTATTCTTCTCAATCCTAGCAACCCCGGACTTATCGGTAGCGTTGGTTTCGACGAGCAACGACTGATTTGCGTTTGCGTTTTTCGATCGGTGTTTCAAAATGACGGCGCGATCGCACATCTGCCAAAATTCCAGCTTTAGAAACCTGTCGCTTAAAGCGTCGCAGAGCGGATTCGATGCCTTCGTTTTCACCTAAAACCACCTGGGTCATTCCTGATTCTCCCTCGATCAAGTAAGTAGCGTGTGGATGTTTTGAAAAATGGCATGGGCAAATTCAGGTTGGGAGCGCAATGTTTGCCACGAGTTTTAAACACAAAAAAACGCCTGGATGTCTACCTTTAAGACACTCACCCACGCGGAACTGTGCATAAAATTCCCAATCTAGAACCCTACCAATGGAAACGTTAGCACAAAATTAGGTCTCTGTAACGGTTGCGATCGTTCTAGGGAGGGGAGTCCTCCTGTGATTCTTTTGCAGGCTGAGGCGATTTTGACTCCAATGAGTAACTTTTGGTCTGACTCAAGACCGTCACGCCTGCCCTAAACTAGCTGATTGACAAAACACAAATTGATCGTACTAAAGTTGGTGCTAAGGGCAACGTGTAGATTTTCCATAGCGGCAATCAGCCACTGCACACAGTCGCGCGTGTAAGATTCGTAGTGGTTAAACAAAATTGAGAAGCGCTTTTCTAAGTAGGGCTTGACTTTACGACAGAGCAACACAATTCTCAGCAGCAGGCTGGTGGTCAGCGTAGGGCCGATATTTGACAACAAATCGACGAAGACAAAGTGATGCGGGTGTTGAGGATTGTCTACTACTAGAAAATTGAGCAACTGGCTACAAGTTCTCACCATGAGAAAGTCGTTGAGCGGCTGATGATTGCTTTCGGGGAGGGTGTTTGTTAGCTGGTTGTAAAGCTGGTTGTTAAACTGTCGCCGCCCATATTCTGGATCGACAGCCGCCGTAATGTATTGGTAAAGGTCGTCCTTAAACGCCTGAAAGGATTGCGCCTGATGACTGTGAACTAAGAAACGTTGAGCCAACTCTCGATGCGTATAAGCGCCTTCGACTTTACCAACAAACTGCTGAAGGGCAAAATGCAGTTCGCGATCGTCAAGCAGCGTCGGATTTTTGACAGGCTGAATAATACGAGCAGGTTGAGCTTGACCCCGACGCACCTGGTAGGTCACATACTGAGATAGGTCAACTTCGTACTGCTTTTGCACCTGAGTCTGAAGTTTTCGCACTGAGTCTTGATGCTCATCAGGGCTACCTTCACTGACCAGACAATGCTCATAGAGGTAGGGATAGCGTCGAATCAAGCTCCCCAACGGTGACTGGTCAGACCCACCCACTTCAGCAGATTGAACCAGGACTCGCGCCAGCCGTTTGAGCGTCAAATACTGCTCGGTTTCTAGAAACTGTCTGACCAGTTCTCGTAGCTGCTTGACAATGCGGGTGCGCGAATACTCGGTCACAAGGCGAGTGGGGGAAGATTCTAAAACGTCGATCAGGGCAGCGATCGCAACGTGTGACTGAGGACGAGCCTGCCAGCGGTTGACCAAAATATGGCAGCAGCGATTGAGGACAAATTTAAAGTCTTGTAGAGAATCTTTGGCCGCAACGATCTGATCGAGATCACTCAAAATTTGGGGGTTGGGGTAGCTGATGCCCTCGATAAATAGGTTGCGAAAGCGATCGATGAGTTGCCCTGGTGATTCGACTTGGACAGCGCTTAACAGATGATCATAGAGTCTTTGTTCTTCTTGAGTAATTTCACGGTTGCGGTATGTTGACCAAGTACTCATCTTACCTACGCTCCTATCGCCAACTCTCGGAGTTGAATGAGTTAAATCGGGCCATCAATGCAGTGCGACTCCTTGTGGAGAGGGGGGTTGAAGACAGACTAAACAGACCAGACAACCGCGAGCCAACTGAGTATAAATTCATAAACCTTATTCTTTTTTGGTAAGGTTACTGTTGATCTTAACGGAGGTACGAAGGCATCAGGTGTAATTGAAGTCACTTAATACAATCTATATACTGCCCGGTTGCTCAGCTTAACTAAAGCTTCATATTATTCCCCCTGAGAATTACCAATCTCGGTACTTGACAGGCAGATTTAGGACATTGTGACGATGATCTTCAGGAAAACTCCTCCGAGATTACCACAGGATGGGTAACTTTCGGCACGGTGGGTGTTTAGCTAAATTTTAGAGTCGGCTCAGTGTCTTTTGATACAACCGCTGTAAATAGTATTCCGCAAGCCAGAGTAAAATCAGGAAACTTTTCGATAACTCAAAAGCAGTCAGAAAATCGCGAGTTGCCTCCGCTCTAAAGATAGGTGACGATCGCTAAAAATTCATCTCTGATCCAGAAGTCTTTTATGCGGCGAGTGGAACCAATGACTACTGATTCTTCAGTTTTGAGTCCAATTTTTCCGTCTGATGCTCAGATTCAGTCCGTCAGAGCCTACATTCAGCAGACTTGGGAGACCCTAACGCGGTCACACACTCATCTTTTACAGGCGGCCCAAGATTCTAAAGTTGAGCATCGATGGGGCAACCCCTGGATTGTCTATTTGTCGCAGCAAGAAGATCTCGATGCGATCGCTCGTCAACTCAAAAAAACACTTTCTCCTGAAGAATGGAACCAGATTGAGTTGCGTAAACTGCCTGACCGAGCGCAAATTCAAGAACACGGCTTGTTGTACTTGCCTCATGCCTACGTGGTGCCGGGGGGACGATTTAACGAGATGTACGGCTGGGACAGCTACTTTATGCAGTTGGGTCTGTTGCGCGATGGTCAGATTGACCTGGCCAAAAATATGGTCGAGCAGTTGGTCTACGAAGTGGAGCATTACGGTACGGTTTTGAATTCTAATCGCACGTATATGCTGGGTCGATCGCAGCCTCCTGTTTTGACGCGGATGATTCTCGCGTTGTTTGAGCAAACTCAGGATCGCGTGTGGTTGGAGGGGTTGTTGCCTGCTGTTGAGCGCTTTTACCAGTATTGGAGGGTGTCTCCGCGATCGACGGATATAGGACTTTCACGCTTTTATGCCGTTGCTAAAGAGCCGCTTCCAGAAGTTGTGTTTGATGAAAAAGATGACCAGGGCAGGACTCACTACGATCGAGTTTGCGCCTACTATCGCCAGTTCAATATTTCTGATTATGATGTGACGCTTTACTACGATCGTGCCCAAGACAGATTGACAGAACTGTTTTACACGGGAGATTGTTCTATGCGCGAGTCGGGCTTTGACATCTCCAATCGGTTTGGGCCCTTTAGTATAGACATCATTCACTATGCGCCCGTTTGTCTGAATGCGCTGCTCTACCAAATGGAGTGTGACACCGCGCAGATTTATCAAATTCTCAATCAGGAGACGACGGCGAACCTGTGGCGCGATCGGGCCCATCAAAGACACCAACTCATCGATCAGTTTCTCTGGGATCAGGAAGCTGGGCTGTATTTGGACTATCACTTAGACACCAAAACTCGCCGCTATTATGAGTTTGCGACCACCTTTTATCCGCTGTGGGTGGGGATTGCTTCTATCGAACAGGCCAAGCGAGTGGCTGAGAATCTCGATCGCTTTGAGGCTCCGGGCGGGTTGTTGACCAGCACTTGTGTCAGTGGCAATCAGTGGGATGCGCCGTTTGGGTGGGCACCGTTGCAGTTAATCGCGGTGCAGGGGTTGTGTCGATATGGCTACGTTGAAGCGGGCCATCGCATTGCTCGCAAATTTGTGGCGCTGCTGGTTCAGGAATTTGAGAAACAGGGGACGCTGGTCGAAAAATATGATGTGTGTAGCTGCTCGGCCGATGTGTCTCAAGAGATTCTGTTTGGCTACTCTTCTAATGAGGTAGGGTTTGGGTGGACAAATGGCGTGTTTTTGGAGCTTTTGGCAATTTTGGGACTTTGAGAGAAGGCTCAAAAATTGTGAATTTAATAAAGCGTCAGTTTGGTGAATCTTCGCCTCGTTGTTGAGATCTTCTGCCCTCCAAGCTGCCAATTTTGGGGGACTTTGAGGCAAGAAATTTTAGTTCAAAGTTGATGATGAATGGGGGACTCATCTAGCTCTCTTAGAGTTGCAACGGCAGCGAAGAATTTCTGTCGAGTTGAGGTTGATTCCAAGTTGAATTGTGTGACAATCAAAAACCAGTCTTTAATCTCAACAATAGCTTTGTGAAAAAATACGGATTGGCTATTCATACCAGCAGCCCAGATTTGGGACTGGCCTTGAGCGATTTTGTGGAAGACTCTCGACATCAAGTTTGGGATCTAGGGCGTGAAGTCTCCAACTATTTGCACCAGATGCTGTCAGACTTTTTGCACCCTCAAACCTGGACAGATCTCGGATTTATTGCAGTAGCGATCGGCCCCGGTGGTTTTACCGGAACGCGCATTGGAGTGGTCACCGCCCGCACTCTGGCACAACAGTTAGAAATTCCGCTCTTTGGGGTGTCGAGTCTGGCCGTCATTGCTTATGCCCATCGCTCGACCAAGGAAACGATCGCCATCCAGATGCCAGCCCAACGAGGCGAACTTTATACCGCTCTTTATCAAGCGACTTCAGACAATTTGACGGCGGTTTTGCCTGATTCTGTGATGACTCCTGACCTCTGGCACCAGACGCTCTCAGCTTATTCAACCCCTTATCATCTTGTGGAAGCAGACCCTCATCAAGGCGAACAGGTGACAAACCTTTTAGAACTCGCCCATCTGAAATGGAGTCGGGGAGAGCGATCGCTCTGGTCAGAAGTCCTCCCTTTCTATGGTCAACACCCCGTCACCAACCAAAGCTAAGGATCGTGAATTAAACAACCTGTAATTCTCGCGGTTTCGCTTCGTTTAATTCGGCTTCTGCCCCCTAAATCCCCCAAATTTGGGGGACTTTGAACCGCGAAACTGCCTTAAATTCTAGAATGTCTGCTTTCTCAAAGTCCCCCAGAATGGGGGATTTAGGGGGCGAAGCAACCAGGCAATCATCGGTCTTATTTAATTCACGATCCTAAGGATCAAGGATTAAATAGCTCCTAATCCCGGTTGGCAATTCGCTAAGTTCATCTCGTGAAGTGGAACGATCGCTCTCTAAACCCCAATCGTTCTATTTGAAAACGGAATAGTTCTACTTAAAAGCGGAACGATCGCCCTCCAAACCCCAATTGTTCTATTTGAAAGCGAAACGATCGTGTTCTAAACAAGAAAGTTTCACGCTCTGATCGCAGATTCGGGTCGCCTCCTTAAATCACCAACGAGTGAAAGACTTTGACCTGAAATTTTTGTCCCAAAGTTCATCAGAATTGGCTGGAGGGCAGAAGATCTCAACACCGCAACGAAACTTTTCATCCCTCATCCCTCATCCCTCATCCCTCTTTCTCCCTCACCACCCCCACGAATCTGGCTCCCCCTTAAACGGGCCCACAATATCGCTTGTAATCCAGCCGCCATAGAAGCTTCCAGGTTGAGGAGTCACCTTTTCTCCATCGACGTAGCAAGCATCCATCGGGGCAGCGTAGAACGCGACGTAATCCTTAATCGCTGCAAAATCAGGCGTTGGACTGGCATAGTACCAGCCCACATCGATTGCCGACTGATCACCGACCACCACACTGTAATAACTGCCCGCACCCTTCCACTCACAAAAGGTCGATCGAGTGGATGGTCTCAAATATTGCGGTCGAATGTCCTCTAGCGGAATGTAATAAACCGGAGGGTGACTGGTTTCTAACACGCGAAAAGCCCGTTGCGTCTCAGCGATCACTTCGCCATTAAAAATAATTTGAATTTGTTTAGAGGTTGGCTCTAATCGAGGCGGCCGCGGATAGCTCCAGACAGATTCTTGACCCGGTTGAGGCGAAATGGCTTGAGGATGCATTTTAGGAAACAGATTTGAGATGAGCGATCGTAAAACGTTCAATACCATCCAGATCCCGGTGAGTGGTGATGCGATCGTACCGCGTTTGTTGCTTAAGAAGATCGGTGACTAAATCGGCTTGCCCCGCCATCATCTCAATCATCCAAACCCCATCAGTCCGAAGATACTCAGGTGCCGTCTCCACCAGATGCCGAATACAGTCCAATCCGTCTGCGCCCCCATCCAGCGCCAAGTGCGGCTCGTGATTAACGACTTCTGGCTCTAGCGCCAACACCGTCTGACTGGGAATATAAGGCGGATTAGAAACGAGTCCAGCCAGCCTTCCTTTGAGAAAATCTAGTGGCTCCAGCCAGGAACCTTGATAAAAGTGGATTCTAGCTGAAAGTCCCAAGTTTTGAGCATTTTGTCGAGCGATCGCCAGCGCTTCTACACTCTGGTCAACCGCATGAATCGTCGCATTGGGCAGCGCATCCGCTAGTGCGATCGCGATCGCGCCACTGCCTGTTCCCAAATCTGCCCAGTGTCCTGACTGCAAAGCGGGGTTAGAACGAGCAGCAGCGATCGCCCAATCGATCAACTCTTCGGTCTCAGGACGCGGAATCAAAACGGCAGGCGAAACCTTGAGAGTAAACTGTCGCCACGGTGCAAAGCCAACCAGATATTGAATCGGAACTCGCTCTTCAAGCCGTCTCTGCCAAAGCTGCTGTAGCTCTACAAAGGAAACCTTCAGGTCAACCTCCTGAGTTTTGAAGGAGTCCAACTGCAAAGCCAAGCGATCGAGTTCCGTCAGAGCTTGCAGCAGCCAATCGACTTCTCCAACCGGAACGCCAGCCGCTAGAGCAGATTTTTTGGCGTGCGATCGCCACTCCCAAAGCGTTAAGCCAGAGACCTGTAAAGCGTCACACATGAGAATAGAAGACTCTCAGAAAGTTTTAGGTAGACTCCACTATTCCAGCAAAAGTCTTCAATCAAGAGCAAAACGAGGAATGCCGACTCTCCAGAACCAACCGAAGCCGCCCTTTCATCCCTCATTCCTCTCGCGAAGCGTGCCGCCAGCGGCAACCCCTCATCCCTCATCCCTCATTCCTCATCCCTCATTCCTCATCCCTCATCCCTACTTCTTAGGCTTACTCGGAGCAGCTTGAGGTCTGTTTTGCGCGGGTGCTGCCTTTTGCAGGCTTTGGATAAATTGAATCGACTCGACCGAGGGCACCAACTCAATCTGATTTAGAAACTCTTGATTTTTGGGATCTTTGTTGTTGTTAGACTGCATCTCTTGCAGCACATTCTCCAACGGGATCACCTGAATCTGCACATCAGCCGGAAAGTTTTTCACCTCTTTCTTAAGCTGAGTCAGCAATGCTTGCACCTGTTCTTTCTCAAAAAACATGGGAATGACTCGTTGCTTGTCGCGTGGCAGCGTCAAAAAGCCAACTCCATCGCCTTTCTTTTGGCCCAGCGCAAATAGAGGCGTTGCATTAAACTGATTTATCTGCTGACCATTTTGCTTGAGAACCGCCACCGCCGAATCAACTTGCTGCTTGGTGGGCACGTAGGTAAATACTAATTGGTCAGGCTTGCCTTGATTCGCTTTGCCCAGTTGATACACTTCTGCCAAAGACACAGGTACGACTTTGACTTCTTTTGCCAAATTAGGGTTTCTTGTCTTCAGCCCTTCTAAAAACGCCTGAGCATCCTTTTGACTGATAAAAATTGGCGCTTCTGGAGTGCCCTTTTGACCCGTATTGGGCGCAGCAACGAGAGGCGCACCCTGCTTGTCAGCCAAAGTAAAGGCAGGAATCGTCCGTAACTTTTGGACAATTTGCTCTGGAGTCAGGGCGAGTGCCTCTAACCCACTCACAACGAGCGAACCTAGCAAAGTGGCTCCCACCAAACCGACCGTAGCACTCCAACGAACCAATGATTTCATGATTGCTCCTGGCATCAAAAACTACATAGAGAACTGAGACAAATTCGAGGCGTTAACTGTTTTGGCGATGCGGCTTCTCTAAACGATCGCTCACCAAAGGTATCAGCTATGGGTGACAGGGTAAAAGAATCGAGAGTTCCAGTGTTTGCTCACAATCCGCAAATGTACGGTCTAACGGACAGCTTGATATCAGCTTACTTACCAGATCAAAGTCTTGGAAATAGTAACACCGATTTGCAGCGCTGGCTACCTCACTTGAGGCACGTACCAAAGAACAGTTAGGTTTGCGAGTCGTCGATCGTCACCTTTCTAGACTGAGCTTGTAGTTAGTGACGAATCTTGATAGCTGAAAAAAGATTAATCTCTCCCCACAAACGATAAAAACTACTACAAAGTTTTGGCATAAATGCAAAGTAAACAACGTGAATATGAGGACGATTTACCACTCTACTCTCATCTTCTACTTCAAATCAGGACACTTTGATGATCTCTATCTCATTCAGCATTGCAAACGGTTTACCAATGACTCAGTTAAAGGCGGGTGACTCAAGTCAAAACAAGATAACGACAAGTCAAAACAAGATAACGACAAGAATCTATAGCTCACTAAAAGATTGTAAAACAATAGCAAATCTTATTCCAAAAATTAACTCGCCGAGCTGTAGTCATTCAAGACGTTATTCATTCTTAATTAATTTTCTAGTGCAACTATTTTTGACACTATCACGCTTGTCTAAATCAAGTAAAACAGTTAACTCATCCTTACTGAGGAGGTAGTGAATGAACATTAAAACATCTCATTTGATCTTGGGCGCGATCGCACTCATTGCCCTCAGCCAAGGTGAAAGTATAAAGCAATCAATTGCTAAAAATCAGGCGATCAAACAAGACCAATTAGCCTTTAATGAGCGGTTACGTAAAAACAGAGATGATGCCAGAAATGCTCAAGATTTATCAAAGGTTGCGATCGAGCGTTACAAAGCTAATTGCATTCTAATCAAAGACCAGAAGACCGGAAAAGAAGCCTATTTCAGAGAAGGCGCAACTACAGTTGATTCGGCTCTCAATAGACGAGTTAGAGATAACGCAATTGTTTGCAATCGACTGGGCGACACCGCCGTTATTCAAGACGGACTCATTACGGATATTGCACGAGTAGCACTCGCAGACAAACCAGAAATGCAAAACTTATTGGATCAACAAGGAAGATAGAAATCATGAAAACTTTGTCAAAAATTCTCAGTTGGCTGTTTATTGCTGGATTGTGCTTCATGATGTTGGTCAACGTCCAACCCTGGATGAGATTAGCCAAAGAATTAGCCGATCAAATTCGATATATTCCATTCCTATCTAGTCTGGTGCAAATCCCTTTGATAGGTGGCTGGATTGCATGGATCGCATTAAATCTTTCGCAATTTCTAGGGGTGATTTTGTGGGGAACCATTCAAGCGATCGAAACGCTTCCGATGCTTTTAGAGGAACATGCAATCAAACAGCCTCAATCGTGGATGACTAGCTTAGAGCGATATAAAGGTGGGGCTTATATCTTTGAAGCGATTGTATGTTTTATGGCATTTCCTCCCTACAAAGGGGGCATCGATATGATTGTCAGAGACTTTCCTAACTGGGATGCAAACCTGATTGATTGGTGGGCAATGATTTATTTCACAGTGACGATGTTTGGCTTTGAGTTCTGCTTACGGGTGGCTCTACGAGTGTGGGAAGGCATGAAGAGATTTAACTCTGTTGCGGTCAATCCGGGTAACCCATCCCGGTAAACCAGTGGTGATTAGTGGTTAGTAATTAGTCGTCAATCGAAGCCTAACAACTAATGACTAATGACTAAGAACTTATTCTTTGACGATGCTCACAACTGATTCAGGACTGCTATACACAAGTTTGAGCAGGTAAAAAAAGGAGGTGTAATCACCCCAACAAAACTTTAGTTAACAGGAAGATGATGACGAACTATACTCACGCAATTGTTAAAGCGACTGATAAAGCAACTGGCAATATCAAGTTTGAGAATGATTTTGGACAGAATGCGATCGCACTCGCTAAATTTACAAAAGATCAAGGCGCGATCGGTGTCGCTACCGTTTTAGGAACGTTTGTAGGAATGGCAATGGCCGGATTTCCTTTGGCGGCGATCGTGGCGCTAGTGGGTCTCAACGATTTGATGTACGCCCACAAACTCAATAAAGACGCAGAAGCTAAAACCGGAAAAACTGAGAGAGAAATCCAGCGCGAAGAATGGCAACAGTGGGACATCGCACAAAGCTATCAGCCTACAGTTCAAACTCAGTTGGGCGCGGTAGAAGTTAAGAGTTCACCTGTGCCAGAGTGTCAGCCTTCAGATTTGCCTGATCTGGGTACGGCTCCGATAGCGACGATTCCTCAATATGAACTTGAAGGATCATCTGTAGCGACTCAAACAGCCTGCCCGGTTTCCTCTAGTGAGTCAATAGAGATTGCTGAGTCATTGGCAGTTAATTTGCAATCGTCGTTGATTGTCGGGCCGCCTGGAGCGGGCAAAGGGGTTATCGTTGCGATCGCATCGAGGGCCGTTAAACGGTTGCACCCGGACGTGACGATTTGGGCGATCGATCCAAAAGCTGACGCATCAGAGGCTCACTACTGGGAAGCGGTAGATCATTACTTACCCTTGCATATTGACCCCTTTACTAGCGCTGAGTCGATGGTTGAAGTCATGGCGACGATTAATTGTTTTATTCAAAAGTTTCAAAAGTCCAAAGGCGCAAAGCTGCTCATTTTTGATGAAGCTCTGGCAGTCAAAGAAAAAACGGGTAAATGGTTCAAAGAATTGATGGCTGGCTTCAACACGTTGTGTTCTATGGGAAGATCAAAGCGTGAGTATGGCTGGTTGCTTGCTCAGTCTCCCGACACCGAGACGTTTGAAATTGGGGGAGGCGTGAGGAATATTTATCGACGCATTCTACTACTAAGTCAAGACAATTTAGAATTGCTAGACAATCATTCAACTTACTTTAGTGGAAAGCCATCACCAGACCATTTGAGCAAAACAGGACGGGTCTATTTTGACTCGATCGTGAATGGTTGGGGTTCGGTTCCTGTTTATCAAGTTCCTTTGTCTCCAGTCGTTACGACCCTGGCAGCATCGGCGGATCAGTCCCCGACTTCACAACGAGGGTTTAGTGCAAATGGGGAATTTCATCGAGAAAAGCTTGAGGCATTACTAAAGGTAGAAACACCTGAGAGAAATTTTAATACAGATGCAATTGTGGAGTTACTTAAAAAGTCTGCTGAGTTTATTAAAGACAAGTCTAAGCAGGATTCAGAAGGATGGGTTGACTTGAATGACTTCATTAAAAGTGGCAGCACTAAACAAGATCAGACCAATCGTAAGAGAGCCTTCACAACGCTACGAATGAAATATTCTCAACAATATGAATATCAAGAAGTAGAACTATCAGATGGAGGAGTTTCTAGAAAGATGAGATCTAAAAGACGTAGCAATTTGATTTGAGCTATGAAAATTGTGATGCCGAACTCGATTTTTGAGATGAGAGTCGATGACCCATCGATCGCCTCACTGCGTACCTGGAACTGTAGTTTTGATATCAAAGATTAGGTAGAAACGCACCCATTTCTATCGTTCTCAAACGTTGGTGATGCGCTAGAGATCTCTAAAGTACACTTCGCACTGAATTCCCTATCCCAGTATCAGGCATGTTCACGAGAAATCGGGATGACAGGATTCGAACCTGCGGCATCCTGCTCCCAAAGCAGGCGCGCTACCAAGCTGCGCTACATCCCGTGGATTGCACTTGAATAGTATAGCTTGATTTTGGGAAATGGGGGAAACAGATTTGTTAGACGTTGGACTAATTTTGGACTGAATCGGTAGCTCGGATCACAAAAAAGTGTACCCAAATATGGATATCAACAAAAAAACTACCGTGATTGCCAATTATCCTGAGTTTCTGGAGCGAGTTCGGAGTCGTGAAATCTGATCGATCGCACCCAAACAGGTTGAGATCAGATTTCAACACGGCTGAACTGAAGAATCATTAGCGAAACTTCCGATCGCTCTCCTCAATCAAAACGTCATTGATACTGGCTTCTCGTCGCTGCATCAAGCCATTTTCGGCAAATTCCCATTGCTCGTTGCCATACGATCGAGACCACTGTCCCAATTCGTCGTGCCATTCATACTCAAAGCGAACTGAGATGCGATTGTCGGTAAAGCTCCACAGTTCTTTTTTGAGCCGATAATCAAGTTCTTTGGCCCACTTGCGCTGAAGGAACGATCGAATGTTGTCGCGACCGCTAAAAAACTCTGATCGATTGCGCCACCATGAATCGGGTGTATACGCCAAAGCCACGCGATCGGGGTCACGAGTATTCCAAGCGTCTTCGGCGGCCTGGACTTTGAGTTTGGCGGTTTCGAGGGTAAAAGGGGGAAGAGGCGGTTTTGTTTCCACGATTTGAGTCTGCTCCAAAAAATAGAGAACGTTTGCTCACTCTAGATTTTGCACTATTCTCAATCAGGGATTTCTAAATTACCCAAAATCAGAATCTCTGGTTAATGAATTCCTGGTTATTAAGGTCACCGTTAGTTCAATGAAGTTTTATGCTGAAGTTTTATGCGCTGCGTTGTTTAGTGCTTTTGCCCCCCAAGCTGCCAATTCTGGGGGACTTTTTGATGGAATTTGCCGTGCAAAGTTTTTCATGGATGAGGATTGATGGATCAACTTCGCATGAATGTTTGCAACCGTCTTCTACAACAATCCTCGATAGCGAATAAACACTAAAATTACAGCCCACGAACCCAGAGCAACTTTGATAGCCACTAGAATATTGAGGATGGGAACCACTCCACCGCTAAACAGTGCGCCCAATTCACCGTGGGGCAATTCAATCCCCGCCAGCGTGACCACCGACAGCACAATAAATACCAGCACCGAAATCTTTTCCCAGGTGGCTGCGTGCCAGCGTTGGTAAATCGACTCCATCCACTTTGAGGACGAGGTAATCGCGACCAGACCGATCGCCGTTCCGCCTGCAACTCCCGCCGCAAACCCTCCCCCCGGACTGAGATGACCTCGAATGGCAAGCTCAACCCCGACCATCGCGGCCACCGTCGCTCCCAGTCGGGCCAGAACAATCGAAGGCTGATCGGTAAACTGATAAATGGTGCAAAACGGTCGCTCATTGGCTAAGAGAAAGTGCGCCCCCATAATGGCGATCGTAAAAACAATAACTTCAAAGATTGTGTCATAGAGTCGATTTCTGAGAATAATGGCAGATACCGCATTCGCCACTCCGCTCTCTTGAATGACGGCTTCGACGATCGAGAGATCCAGCCCATCTGCGGTCGGATTTGGCAAGATTAGAAATTTGATATACAGGGCGATTCCTGCTGCAATGTAGAGCCATTTCATTTAATGTTTTTCCTCCAGGTCTGATGCACTGATATAGTCCAGGCTAGTGATGGGTGATGTCAGTTCGGTTTGGAGAATCTCATAGAGGCGGCGAATTCGAGTCACGGTTTGATACTGTGTAGGATCTTGATCAGACTGCAACTGTGCAATACAAGTGACATGAATTTCTTTTTCGAGCAATGCTTGTGTTAGAGATTCAGAATCAGGATAGGGAATGAGTTCTAGCCGCAGATGGTATTTGCGCGTAATGGTTCGCAGGTCAGCGATGAGCGGTGCAAACAGAGAATCATTCTGTCCTTTGTGCTTCTCTTCTAGGTCAAGACAGCCATTTTGAAGAACACCCATTCGCATCACTAGCGACGATCGCACCGCCACCGCGTAAAGTGTAATCGCTAGCATCGTTCCGACTAATGCCTCAGTCAAAGCAACATCTGGCGCACCGAGCACTGAATAGACTAGAGCAGCGATCGCACCCAATATGCCACGAATCACCAGAGCATTAAAGGGATTGGTCTGAATCGTGACCATAAACGCCGACAGTGGCAGCAGGGCAACAATGAAATATACATAGCTATCGTTGATCATTGGTTTCTCCACTACTAGAGCAGTACGCCAGCACATATCCCAGCATCGTATTCCACATTGCCAGTGAAATAAGTGCTAACAGCAGCAGCGACCAGTTTTCAGGAATCTTGAGCAGCAGACCCACCACAATGCTCATCGAGCCGAGCGTATCCGCAACCGAAAGACTATGAAGTTTGAATAGAATCGATCGCTTTCCCAGTAGCGGAAAGGTGCCCCAAAACCAGAAGAAGAGTCCGACTGCAAGGCAGAAATAGCTAAGAACGTTAATAAAGACACTTGTCATAATGCACTCATCCGTTTGATCACCTGTGCTAATAGCATTAATCCAGCATTTCCCACACTCAAGATGATTACGCCAGCCACCCCAATCATCCAGTCATCCCGCAGGACAGAAACGACTAAAATCATCACCGAAGTCTTGGTCGCAATGCTGGCGAACGCTAACATCTTTTGCCAAATATCATCATCCTGCCAGGCCTCATACATTGGAATGAGTAACGCCAAAATCATTGCAATCAAAACCAAGTTCATGTCTTTCCTTTTTGAGTCGTCTTAATAATTTGGTTGAGCTGCTGCCTGTTGAGTCTGGTTTAATCAGCCCGTTTTCGCCGCCGTTGTACCCGATGTACTTCATACCAGCCTGCTTCGTGGTACTTGACAACAATAGTTTTGGGCGTAAAGGTAATGAGAAAGATGTCGAGAAAAATCAAACCGGGCGATCGCCGTTGTTTGACCCGCTCCATTGTGATGTCTTCTTGAGTATGAGGGCGAAAGATCAGTTCAAAGGCCTCCATATACGCTTGAGGAATGGCAACAACAATCTCCCACAGCACCCGCAGCCAATCTTTCAAGGCTCCTAGAGTTGTCTTGCTATGCGGCAACAATAAGGCGACACAAAACCCAATGATAATGTTTGCCACACTCAAATTAGCTGTGAGCAGAAACCAAATGATCAGCCGCAGCATTACATTAAGCGATCCAATCATGCCATCACCATCCAAAACAATAGAACTAACATCAAACTCATGACTCCCACTAGATGATCAAATTGCTCTAATAGTCGCGGCAGTTTGAAAACGGTTTGACGAAAGACCAGAAAGTAGGCCAGCCAACCGAGCGCGATCGTTGCCAAAGGTTTAATGACATTGGTAAGACTATAAGCCTCGTAGTACACGACATTCGCTAAAACCAGTCCCCCAATTAATAAAATCACGGCTGCCCAAAACCCAGGCTGGATGTCTTTGACTTGTTCGGGTTGGCTTTGTCGAGGCAAAAAGATGAATTTGGCAAACACGATAGCCGTTCCAAAGGCTGCGATATTCATGCCGATCGCTTGCCAGGGTAATAAACTTTTCATCGTCAACACTTTTGCCCCAAAGCCCGACAAAAGTGGAAAGCCTGAAATTGAGAAGCTGGCAACTACGAGCGCAATCCAGATCGGGGTATGAATCGGCTGATGCTGTAATTCTTTGAGGTTGCGACTGGGCAACACGCCTGCGATTAGAAACAGTGCTGATTTAACTAATCCATGTGTCAGCGCATAGAATCCCCCAACTTCGGGAGCCGCTAAAATAAAGCCCAACTGCGAAACGGTGGAAAATGCCAGCATTCGCTTGGTGTCTTTTTCAAAAACAGCATACCCAACACCTAGTAGCGCCGTCCCCACCCCAAACAGCCGAATCAGCGGATCAACTTCTTCTACCAAAAGGGCACAACGAACGAGCGGTAAGACTCCTGCTTTGACGACCACACCTGACAGCATCGCCGAAACGGGTGTTTCTGATTCAGAGTGAGTCAACGGCAGCCACAGCCCCGATACAAAGATGCCTCCTTTGACTAAAAGCCCCAGAAAGATCAGAGCAAGGGCTTCTGGGGGTGCCTCGCGCAATCCGGTAAACGCAAAGGAATGGCTGGCTTGATAAACCAATCCTGCGCCAACCAGATAAAACAACATCGCCACATTGCTGGTAAAGAGATAGCGCAGCGCAACCCAGATTGATCGATCCGATCGAGGATAAGCAATCAATGAGAATGCTGCAATACTAATAACTTCTAAAGCCACATACAAACTAATGAAATCTGTAGAAGCAAACGCAGCGTTGACGCTACCGTGCAGAATGATCAGTTGCATATAAAAGAATGCAGTCTTATCACTATGCCAACAATAGAGAATGACGGCGGCTGTCACCAGTGCATTCGTCAAAATAAAGAAGCTGCTTAATTGATCGACCAATAACGTAACGCCAAAGCTGTCGAGTAATTTCAGCGTCAGTGGAGGGTTGTTAAACGCTAGCAATGCAAAACTAATCGAGGCGATCGCCACTGCCAATGAAATGTAGCGATCGAACCGAGGGAGCATATAGCTAATGAACCCTACAAAAAACGGTAGAGCAATCCAAACCAGGGTGAGGGTGTTCATGGGGCGTTATTTCGCTCGATTTCGCGGGTTTCTAAAGTCGGATTGTCTCGTGCCAGTTTCATTACACCAACCAGCATCAGGGCTTGAATCGAAAAGCCGATCACGATCGCTGTCAAAATGACAGCTTGGGGAACCGGATCAGCATAATTTCCTTTGTGATCGCCTGTGAGAATGGGCGTAAGCAAGCCGCCCCGCGATGCAATCAGCACATAATAGGCAATCACTCCCGTACTCATGACATCCATTGAGATGATTTTCATCACAAGATTTTTCTTAAAAAGAATGCCAAAAAAACCGCACATTACGGTCGCAAATACACACGCTTCTAACACAAAGATTGCCTGGTAAGTAAAGGGTTGTCTTAAAGAATGGATGTCAGGATCGGCTGTCTAATTGAGTCGATCGCATTGGTTTCCATTAAGCGGAACCTCGAAGAATCCGATCGCAGTCCATTGATGTTGCAAAGAGTCAACCCAAATCTGATTGGTAAGCATCAAGGTAATGAAGTAGACGACTAGAGTTCTTGAAAACTCAATACCCTAAAACAGGTAATTGCACTAGCAGCGACTGCTCAAAAGGATTGACAGCAGCCGAGAAACACACGCTTTTAGCGAACACACTAAGTCTTAATCAAATCCCCACAGCATCTTTTTCTAATGCCCGATCGCGCGAATGCATGACAGACAAGAAGGCTCAAAACGTCCTAATGCGTCTTTGAGGATTAGAAAAAAATGAATACAGGTCATTGACTATCCAAGGTACTACAAAGTCGTAACCTAACTTCGAGAAGCATCTATTGAGAATTCCTTGCTTATCGATAGAAGTCTTTCGTAGGATTGATTGATACAGCAGATTATGAGGATGGGATTTTGTGAATTCTGAGTCCCGGAGAGACGCAAGCATCTATTCTGTGATTGTAAAAACTAACTTTTTATAGCTAAATGATGGTCAAAGAGATACGCTGCGCCTGACTGAGATGAGTATCAGTTCAGAGTGTAATCAAACTTACATTTTTGTATCCAACTTTAGAGATCGTTCTGTATGCAGTTGAAGCAGATAGCTGTTTCAGAGCTTAGTTGTGAGCTTCTGCACTCGCTCTACTCAAAGAACAGAATGCGATTTTTTTACTGCCTGAGTAAACGATCACCGCATTCAGAAGATAGTCGCCTCTAGGGTCAATGGGCAATGCGTTGAGAAATTAATCAGTCTCTAGCGACCCAATTCGTGAGATTATGCAACTAGAAAGCCTTTGAAACCAGCGCGATCGCAACCCGCAGCCTGCCATGAGCGACAACGACACCATTTTTGGCAAGATTATTCGTAAAGAGATCCCTGCCGACATTGTTTATGAAGATAATCTCGCCCTTGCCTTCCGCGATGTCAATCCTCAAGCGCCCGTTCATATTTTGGTGATTCCCAAACAAGCGATCGCCAAACTTTCGGATGCTGAATCTCAAGACCATGCTCTAATGGGGCACTTACTCCTAACCGCCAAACGAGTTGCCCAACAGGTTGGACTGACCAACGGCTACCGAGTCGTCATCAACACAGGCGAAGACGGCGGCCAAACGGTGTATCATCTTCACCTCCACATTCTCGGCGGAAGACCAATGGAATGGCCCCCCGGTTAAGCAATGATCTCCGCACCAAAAGGCACACACCACACTATTTTGTAAAAAAGGAATAAAGCCAGTTCCCGCTTTATTTCATCCCTCCTCCCTCCTCACAAAGCGGATTACCCAAAAAGGGGAACAGATCATTGAGGTTCTCCCTCATCCCTCTCAAGATCCCCCACCCTACGCTAAGATCAACAAGAATTTGGAGGAACGCAAACGGTTTACACACGCCCCCTCGCTCGTCTCATTGAGCAACTTCAGCACCTCCCTGGTGTTGGCCCCAAAACAGCCCAACGGTTAGCTCTCCACATCCTCAAGCGCCCCGAAGAAGAAGCAAAAGCGCTGGCAATGGCGATCGTTGAGGCCAAGCTGCAAGTGGGCTTCTGTTCAGTTTGTTTTCACCTATCAGCCGAGCCAGTTTGTGATATTTGTCGCGCTGCTAATCGAGATAGTGCAACGATTTGTGTGGTTGCGGACTCTAGAGATGTGATCGCGCTAGAAAAAACTCGTGAATATCGAGGCAAATATCATGTGTTGGGTGGGCTGATCTCCCCGATCGACGGCATCGGCCCCGAACAGCTACACATTCAACAGCTAGTCCGTCGCGTTAGTCAACAAAAAATTGGAGAAGTCATTCTCGCGATCAGTCCCAGTGTCGAAGGAGAAACCACCACGCTCTACGTCGGACACCTGCTCAAACCCTTCACTCGCGTTACTCGCATTGCTTTTGGGCTACCGATGGGTGGTGATCTAGAATACGCTGACGAAGTGACCCTGGCCCGCGCTCTAGAGGGCAGAAGAGATCTCGATTAAGACTCTGGCGATCGGATGTGAATTCAATACCCCAAGCGTCGCCTCCCCTACTCAACTCAAAACTTTGAGCCAAATACTCGACATCACAGTTCGTCAGAATGGGGATTTATGGGGCTGAAGGACTGGATGACGACGCAGAGAGCCTGATCGAATTCGCATTAAGACAAGCAGCGAAAAGGCTCGATCGACTTCATACCCAATCGGATAAAACTTGGGTCTTTTCCAGATTTACTTCAACTTTTGCTTAATGAAGGCTAAAATCTGCCCCTGCTGTTTCCTGAGCGCATCGATTTCAGCTTGCATCTTGGCAATCTTGGCGTTTAGCGCTTGGATGTCACCGCTGGCGGCCGCTCCACCTCCCGAAGCCACCGGAGCCGCAGCAGGGCGACGTTTTGCCTTTGACATCGCCATCTTGATCGCGTCGATCAAAATCTTTTGATCAAACGGCTTTTGCACAAACTCAAAGTATTCAAACGGCTCTTGCAGCTTCTCGGTCACTTCTTCTTTGCGACCGGACATCAGCACCAGCGGAATGCTCTGTAGCTCTGGCTGAGTCTGAATTTGCTGAAACACTTCCCAACCGCTCATTCGAGGCAGCAGAAAATCTAGCATGATCAGATTGGGACGCTCTTGACGAATCAGGTTGATCCCCTGAACCCCGTCTTTGGCTTCCATAACTTCAAAATTGCCTTTGGGCAACATATCGCGAACCATATTCCGGATCACGGCGCTGTCATCAATGACTACGATTTTGTGACTTGCCACAACTGAACTCCTGTAGAAGCGACTGCAAAAAACAATTAGGTGTGACGGGTTACGGCAGATTTGACGGCCGCTTGATCCGGTTGGAGGACGAAACCCTGATAAAAGTGAAATAAGCGCGGTGGACTGCGAAAGCGATCGCGGTAGGTTTGACAAACCCTCAATTAAAATCAAAGGCAGGGCAAAACGACCTGAATCGCATCAACTAGTGTACCCCTCTGACCAAAAAGTGCGCGTGTATGCTGCGAAAAGGGAAAATGTGGATATTCAATATTTCTAGCACTAAACTCACAAAGTACACCAAATCGCGACCTAGTGTTCTCCCTTTTATGGCTTCCAACCCCCATCCTGCAATTCTTCCAGCATCATCTGCACAAAAGTTAGAGCTTGCTAACCTGCCTGAGTGGTTGCGACGACCGATCGGCAAAGCCAGCGAAATTTCAACTGTGCAGCGCATCATCAAGCAGCGTCAGATCCATACGATTTGTGAAGAGGGTCGGTGTCCCAATCGAGGCGAGTGCTATGCCCAAAAGACAGCGACCTTTCTCTTGATGGGGCCAATTTGTACTCGTGCCTGTGGCTTTTGTCAGGTGGACAAGGGTCACACTCCGATGCCGCTCGACTTAGACGAACCTCAGAAAGTGGCAGAATCCGTTCGCTTGTTAGGACTGCGATATGTGGTGCTGACTTCGGTGGCGCGAGACGATTTGCCCGATCAGGGAGCAGGCTGGTTTGCTCAGACGATCGCTCACATTCGACAAGTCAATCCCACGACTGAGGTAGAGGTGCTGACTCCTGATTTTTGGGGCGGACGAGAAGCGGGCTGCACGTCTGAAGATCTCCAATCTCAGCGAGTTTCTACCATTGTTGCCCTTCAGCCTGCCTGCTACAACCACAATATCGAGACGGTAAGACGCTTACAAAATCCGGTACGACGGGGGGCAAAGTACGATCGCTCTCTCAGAGTCCTTCAAATTGTCAAAGCGATCGAGTCCACCCTTCCCACCAAATCCGGTCTGATGTTGGGTCACGGTGAGACCGAAGCAGAAGTGATCGAAACGCTAAAGGATTTGAGAGCGATAAACTGCGATCGTCTGACGATCGGGCAATATATGCGTCCCTCGCTGGCTCATCTCCCCGTCCAAAAATACTGGCATCCTGATGAATTTGAGCGTCTAGGTGCGATCGCCCGTGATCTAGGATTTTCTCATGTGCGATCGGCTCCCCTGGTTCGGAGTTCTTATCATGCAGGCGAAGAGGGATGAGAGATCCGAGGAATTTAAGTTTTGATTAAGCTAAACTCCTTTGTCCCACATCTCACACTTGGCTCTGTACTCTTTACGCTCCCTGCTTAACCGAAATTTACCTCAAAAATGCCCTTGTTTTGGTATCCCTAGAGATGGTCACTAAATATGGAGAACCCTTTATGACAGCAAAGAGCGCTTCTGGTGCAACGATTAAGACGAGCAAACCTCCCTATCCGTTTCGCACGTTTTGGGCCCTGGTGCTTTTAGTGGGCAACTTTGTGGTTGCAGCTTACTACTTTGGGATTCTCAAGTAGGCACTAGGCGGGGAGCGATCCCCACACTGTTCTAATTCGATCGAATCCGATCGCTCATCTTCCCCCTGGTTTTTTCTCAAATGGCGAGACGAAATCGGGGGGAAATTGTTTTGAGAATCACTCTGAGATGATCGCCGCCCTCAAGCTTTGGCAAAATTCTTCGATCGCCCTCAGTCCCTCGGCTGGAGTCCCCTCTGATAATCGCTTTACAAAGGCACTGCCGACAATGACTGCATCAGATCCCCATTCCATAACCTGGTGTGCCTGGTCGGGCTGAGAAATGCCAAATCCAACCCCGATCGGCTTGTCGGTCACCTGACGCAGTTCTAGCAATAAATCTTTGACTCGCGTTTGCATCTGACTTCGCATTCCCGTTACGCCCGTCGTGCTGACCAGATAGACAAAACCTTGAGACTGTTGGGCGATCGCCGCAATCCGTTCTTGAGGGCTGGTGGGGGCGACCAAAAGAATGACTTCAATCCCGTGAGCGATTGCAGGTTTTAGCAGGCTGTCTGCTTCCTCCAGGGGTAAATCTGGCACAACCAGCCCTTTGACTCCCACTGCGGATAAATCCTGAAGAAAGCGATCGATGCCTCGATTCAAAATTGGGTTGTAGTAGGTGAAGAGGATCAGGGGCGCACGAATCGTTGGCGCAACGTTTTTGACCATGGCCAACACGTCATCCAGTCGGGTGCCTCGCTCTAATGCTCTAGTAGCGGCAGCCTGAATGACGGGCCCATCCGCCAAGGGATCAGAGTAAGGAACGCCCAACTCAATCAAATCAGCCCCACACCGATCGAGAATCCTTAATGCTTTGGCCGTCGTTTCTAAATCGGGATCACCCGCCGTAATAAAGGGAATAAGCGCACACTGGGCCCGATCTCGCAGACGATCGAAGCATTGAGAAACTGAAGTCATTGCTGTCCTTAAACCCAATTTGTTTAGGACTAGTTTAGGACGAATAGGGAAGGCTCTCAATTAGTGCTTTGCTTTTTTCTGCCCTTTGCCTGCCTGGTTTTCTTGCTCAATTTCTGCCTGAAGTTTTTCTAACTCTTCGGGGGTGAGTTCTTCGAGACGCTTTTGCAAGACGGCTTCTTTGTAGTCCTGTAGCTGCTGATTGTAGGTCATATTTTGTGACAAAACCCGCGTCAGGTAAGTCACAACCCAAACGATAATTGCCCCGACCAACAGCACCTGGCTCCAAATTCCGGCGCTCATGCTGTCGAGTCCGATCGTTTCTAGCAGCAGATAGGCCAGTCCTCCTACCAAAAACACGCCTAACGTGATCCCGACTACATCAATTCGTCGCATTGTCAACCCAAATAATAGCTACTCGATTCGGATGAAGGATCGCTCAAAGCGTTTCAACAAGTTTATCCCTCATCCCTCATCCTTCATCCCTACATCTAGGCCGAAATCGTTCTCCGCTTGGGTCTAAAGTTCAAAAATGGACTCAGCACCAACAAGCCCGGAAAGAAAAAGAAGACCAGAAAGTACATAAAGCCGCGCTCAAAGGAGGGTGCGACGTACCAACGAGCCTGAAGGTAAAAGAAAATAGCAAGGGGGACGGCGACTAGATAAGCTCCACCTAGAGCCAAGTATAAAAGTGCAACTTCCATGCTTTTACGACGGTAAGAAGGGGTATAACCCACCTATACTACCGTTTTTCAACCAGAGGAAAGCTTTTCTGCAATCGCGTTTTCTAAGGTGAACGATTGAGTAAGGGAGCGAGTTGAGGCTGACAAATGGTGTTCGCTTCGCAAGTGCGATCGGTAACGCGACTCAAAGAATGAAGTCTGCCGCATAGACCAATTCAGGGCTTTGTAGTTCGCGACGGTTGATTTTGCTCTCGTTGCTGCGATTTTAACTCTCAGGCAAAAAGTTTTGTGGGTTAACTCGGCGATCGAGTTCTCTAAGCTTTTCCTAAACCTTGAGAAATCTCAAAACAACGTTGATAAGTGACCCATTTAATGATGCAATAAACAAGGTAGATTGGCAGAGGTGCGGTTTCGAGTTGTGTGGCCGCAGTTAATTCTCTGGGGGCATGGCGGAATGGTAGACGCTACGGACTTAAAATCCGTTGACTGAAAAGTCGTGAGGGTTCAAGTCCCTCTGCCCCCATCTTCAACTTGATGCTGTCGGTTATCTGTTAGCTCAGTCCTCTATCAGTTATTTATAGAATTTTTGGCCGCTAACCTCCATTTTGCGTTCATTCATTGGTACACTTGAACTCAAATTGTAGGATTTGACTCAGTGTGTGCTGCAAAACTTTGGCAATCATTAGGAACTAGATATTCTTTGAGCTATAACTTAAAAAGCTCTGTAGATCTCCGGATATTACTAGCTGGTGATAGAGATCACCAAAATTAACTGGCGTGATCACATTTCTGCAAGCTTTTTTGCCAGCTAGGGAAATATGTGAACAGCGCATACTGCTCAGTATTGAGTCAGCCGATCGCCGATTGACGGTCGATGTTTCTCTAATTGGGCGGTCACAATGTGGATTAATTGACTCCAAAAGTAAGCATTGTGAATTTCGCCAAAATTAGTGATTGCATCCATACCATCACTTGAGCGATACTCTCTCATCAAGAGCAAGAACGCCTCATCTATCTGGTGTTGGTTTATATGAATGGAGTTCCGGGTACGGGTCGCAGATACCTTAGATCAAAACTGCACAATGTGCAATCGTCACCCGATCATCTGATCCACTCATCTTTGGGAACCCTGAGTCATGGAGCGATCGGAGAAATACTGATGGATGGACATCAGAATGAGCAACCAGACAGAGTTTCCCGTTCGGGACGAAATATTCAACTGGCACAAGAAACCATTTATCGCTTTCTTTTGGATGTCGTCAGAAAATGGCCGCCCGAAGAAGTGTTGCTGGAGTTCAAACGATTATTTCTCTATCACGTCGATTCAGTCAGTTCGGGGGCGGTTCATGCGGTTTATGAGATTGTTTTTAACAACGATGAAGAAGAGTTTAGAAATACTCTAAAACGGTCTTGTTATATTCTGGTTAACAACTGGGATGCCAGCAGAAACTTTAAACCCATTCAAGATCTGGTTTATGTTTTTCAAGATAATGCGCTTGATCTACACACGATTTCTCCGACTTTAAAGCGTCTAAGGCAGTGGATTGAGAACTTTAGAAACAGTAAAGATTACGAAGATCTAAAACTTTTTGCGTCCCGCTATGAAGAGCAGCAAATCGGCCCCTGGAGTAGTCGATATACGTCTTATTTGTTGGTGCCACAATATGTAGATTTAGGAAATCCGATCGAGCAGCGAGAAGCCGCTAGAGCCTTATCAAAACAGCTTAAAGATCGATTTAAGTTTGACCTTGCAATGTATATCGCCAAATCACAGATTATTTCTTCACCTGAGCGATTACCCAAAAACCCGACGGCTTTGGGCGACAATGTGCTGCGGTTGATCAAAACGATCGTCGCCAAACGCGGCCCTTTTAGTTATGCTAATCTCGCAAATATTTACCTAAATCAAGTTCAGCAACTCAGCTACAGAGACTTTAAGCAAAGCTTGAAAAAGTATCTGATCTTTTCGGTTGATAACAACAAATTCTCAGAAACGTTGCAGGCAAAACTGTCGGACAAGATGGCGCTTCTTTATGGAGATTACGACGACGATTTAGTGAATGATGCACTAATTTTGCGAACTTGTAATCGAGTGATTGAATATCTGACTACCGAAAATCGTAACGATCCGTCTGCGCTGTTTGTCCTCCTACTGTCACAGGGCAATCCGATGACGCTGGTTATTGTGTTGCTCAAGCTAATTTTGATTTGCAAAAATGCTCGTACTCATCTAGAAGCACAAATTGCTGAACTAATTCGCTACTACGAAAAGTGTCCCGAAGAAGACTGCTGGTGGGTTGTCAACTTTCTAGAAATCTTCAATGTTACGTTTGCAATCTATGCCGAAAACGTGCAGTATAACCTGATCAAAATGGATGAGAATCTACCTCCTCCGGACTTGACTCCACAACAGATTGATCTCGATGAATATCGCATTTTCTCTCAGCTTAAATATGACTACAGACTGGAGCCTGCGGAGATTTTGGAAATAGATCAATCGTTTGAGATCGAAGAAGATATTGAGTGAAGGTTGACGAAGTTGAAGGTCGGTTTGAGCCAGCTTTGGAAATTTTACAATCGTTTTTGCTCCTACCTTTCGCGCCGATCGTCCAGGCTGATCAATCCGGCTCCTGCCGCTTCGGCTAACGTGTTGACCAACCGATAAAGCGCCACAACGCTAATCAAATCACCCGGAGAAAACGACTTTTGCAAAAGAGCAATCGCCACCGCTTCAAATACGCCAATTCCTCCCGGCAATCCTGGTGTAATAAATCCCAACAGCCACGCGATCGAGAATGCGCCTAAAAGCGTGGGAACCTGATTGAGAGAGATGACTTGAATCGCCAGGAACACAAACACAAATCCGATGCCCCGCAGTCCCAAAAAGCCCAGTTCTCCAAGCAGCGATCGCCAGGGATAGCGTTTCAGTTTGAGGGCAGACGTGGCAGGAGAGTGGGTAGCTTTTTGTTTGAGTCGAGTCAGGTGAGCGATCGCCGGGTTTAGACAGCGCGGATGAAGGCTAACTAATACGAGAATTAGACCGACGATCGACCCCTGACGTAGCCAATCCTGCTCGATCTGCTGAAGACTAAACAAAGCAATTAATAGAGCCGCTGCCACCATGAGCAAGGGTTCTAATAGAATGCTTAGCGTTGCGGCTTTGAGCGGAATGTTAGCTTTGGTAGCAGCCGAGATGCGCCCATAAAAGTGCCACAGATTTCCGGGCAAGTATTTAGCAATGTTGGTTTTAAGGTAAACCTGAACCCCCCAAACTCCGGTCACCTTCTGATCTAGGGACTGTAGAATCCAACTCCAGACCCAACCCGCCCAAATGTGAGCTAAGAGCGTAATTCCCAGGGCGATCGTCAGACAGGCAAACCCTACTGAATCAATTCGCAAGTTCGCCACTTCTTGCCAATGAGTGGTGAGTGTTTTGGCTAAGAAAAACAGGACGGCTCCCAAAATCAGCCAACGTAGGAAGGGTTTAGAGCGTGTCCAGAAGATTTTCATAAACAAGTGCAATGGGCTGACTCAGTTTAATGTACGTCTTCTATCGCTCAATGGAGAATTGGGGAGCGGCTGCAATCTCTCTACGGTAAGAGAAGAATTAGCGCCAATTTGCCGAAAATGTGACTTGCGTTAGAGGTTGTTGTTCACTTGAGTTCTGTAGTGTTGATAGGCGGATTCGGGTAACAGGAGAATTAAAAGTTTAAGTTGGGTTTAAGGCTTCTATAAGCAAGGCTAAATTTGGTGAATTTGAGGCTTTAAACCTATAAGAATCGTATAGAAACTGATTGGATTCTCCTGTAAGATTTGACACAAGAAGGAGCACGGAATGAAGCGACCAACTTTCTCTTTTAAAGAGGTACGAATCAAGCAGATCCTGATGGTTTTTTTAGCAGGATTTGTTCTTTTACTAACGACTGCCTGTAGCGATGCAAATTTGCAAGGCTCTCGTCCTGACAATACGCCTGTCCAGATTGGTGGCAACAATAACCCTCACAAAATGGGTGGCGAAGGCTCCGAGTCAGAAATGACGGCTGACCCCAAAATCACAGGTCGGTCAAATGTCAAAAGACAGGCTCAGTCCTCGCTTGCTCTGAAGCAGGTTGCTGACAATTCAATCAAAAGCAACGCCTCTGATCTCAATTATCGAGGGTCTAACAACACTGAAACTGACCGTCCCGATATTGGCGCAAAGCAACAGAAGTCCTTGCCAAGCTTGCCCCTACAAAAGCAGCCTGTTATCGATCGCAGTGACCCCGATGCCAAGATTTTAGAGCGTGTGGGTGAAGCGTTCAAAGATGCAAGTTCTTTTGTCAAAGATACGGCTGACTCTGCATCGGCCCGTCCAGAAGCAAAGGCAAATCCCGCGATCGGGCAGTAGTCAAGATTTAGTCAAAAATTGCGA